>NZ_JBANBA010000004.1:0-57722 GCF_059803475.1 Bradyrhizobium sp. UFLA05-89
CATGATGTGGCTCGCACTAAGATTCTCCAAGCCACCTAGGCCGATCCGACCCGAGATCCTTGAGCGCGCGGTTCAACGAGCGTTGTTTCCCGGTACGTCATGGAGCAGGATAGTAAAACGCCGCCTACTGCGCGAGCAATAGACGGCGTTTGCACCACCCGCACTGTGGTCGACGGTTAACCCGCCTTATATCTAGCCGCGCCGCCAGGCAGCACATACCCAGTCCCGCGCTGTTCATGCATCCACGCCACAGCGCCAGCCAGATAGTTGATTGCGCCAAGGCACTCCGCTTCCGCGGCGTCAAGCTCGCCGCGGTCAATCATGCCGGCCGCCTCTCCGGCCTTCTTGATAGCCTGGCCGAGCGGGAATCCCTTACCGACAAGGCGCGTTGTCGTCATCATGGGCTGCTCATCGAACGGCAGATCTCGTGCATGGCGCTCCTTGCCTTTGCCGGTTGCGGCGTGGTTGAACGCGGCATCGAGGACGGTTCGGAGCGTGCGATAACCAGCCGGGTCAACGCGAGTGCCGACGTCAAGGCGCAGGCTCACAAGCCCGACTGCGCCACCACTCGCTAGCGGAGTAACCAGTTCAGGACCGCCCTCATTGTTGGCGTCGCGGCCAATAGTCGGGTGCCATTCTGATGTGGGCAGCATCTCTCTTGGTGCCGTGTCGTACTTTTCTTTTTCGTATTGGCTTGCGTAAATCACACCGCCTCCAATTCTTTCTTCTTCACACCACCGACCAGAGGCCTGAACCGCCACGAGGCGAACGGCTTCTCGAAGTCCACAATTTCACCGCCAACCTGGTAAGGCAGGCGATCGTTGCGGATCTCATTCAACAGCAGTCCCTCCACGCCGAAGTGGTCAACCACCACGTCACGCACGGTGTAGGTTTCGCCTTTGGACGGATAAAGTTCGTCGCCGTAGCCGAGCGTGCCAAGGTTGGTGTCATCGACAAAGGCAACGGAGTCGCCAGGGTTGAAGTACATGCTAGTCCTCCCACTCGCCTACAGACGGCACCATCCGATACACGCCATCGCCACCACGCGCCCACTTTGGCCTTCCCGAAGACACCCATGCATGGAGGTCTGTTAGATTCTCACGCAGATTGCCGAGTCGCCTTACATAGTGATCGGCCACCGCGACTGCGGAAATTGTTGCCACAGCAATAAGCGCCGCCGCGAACGCTAAAGCTCCGGCGCCAAGCACTCCAGCGCCAGTCCACCAGATTGCGGTCTCCAGCATCACTTGTCGTAAACCACGTCGTCAAACTTCACCAGCCTGCACTGGATTGTGTCAAAGTCCGCTTTGTTGAGATACTGACTTGCAGCCAACACCGCGTCCCGGGCCGTGTAGCAGTTGCGCGGCTCAGAATATTGACCAAGCGTTACCTGGTGGGCATTGGCCAAGGTTAGCACCAGAGCGAAGATTGCTGGGGTCACGCGGCCTCCGCAGCTTGCGTAGTGGAGCGGAATAAGTGCGGATACAAGGCGCGTGCCGAATACTCCAGCCACGGAGCTCTATGGTGAATTGTCAGCCACCAAATATCGCGCCTCATTGCATTAGCCAGCCTGAACTTACCGAAAAACGGATGATTCCATTTCCAGCCAACTTTAAATAGCTTGGCTTTCGGCAATTTGCGCTTTACGTGATCCCATTCACTATCGAACTCTGGATTTTTCACCGTAACTCCTTCTTCCAATATAAGCTGTGCTCCAGCGCCCATGGCTCAGGTCGAAACAATAGATATCCAGCCTTGATGAGATTGTTGGAACTCGGCACGTTGTCAGTCGTGTCCGTTATGACTGAGGTCCAGCCGAGTTGACGAGCCTTGCGCTCGCGCACCTTCAGCAAGCGCCGTTGTAGCCCTTGCCCTCTGTGCGCTGGCAGAACGCCTGCGCGCTTCAGGTAGCCAACGCCAGGACCGATTGAACTTGGCACTATACCGGCAAAGCCAACCGGATCCTTGCCATGGTAGGCTAGCCACCAGTGGCCGTAGTATTTGACCTTCGGGGCAGCATCCAGGAAGCAAGCGTCGTGAAGCTCATCTAGAGTTTCGGCAATGTCTTCGTCGTCACCGTCCACTCCGCGGATGGCGTACATTACTCACGCCCCAGCGTCACATTGCCGGTACCGTGCAATCCAATCGATCGAGCCGCCCCCTTCGATAGATCAATGCACCGACCGCGCACGAATGGCCCCCGATCGTTCACACGCACCACAACACAGCCGTTATGGCATACCTTCAGCATCGTTCCGAACGGCAGAGTCCGATGTGCCGCGGTCAGTCCGTTTGGGTTGAACCGCTCGCCAGAAGCCGTGCGCGGACCAGATTCCGCGCCATACCACGACGCCACACAGGCGGGCGCTGGCGTGGCGAATAGGAGGATAGCCAAGACAATCGGCAGGTGCATCACGCCCTCCGCGCCAGCAGAGCAACGGCCGGCTGGCCGCCATTAATCCACAATTCCACAGACCCACCAGCATTAAGAATTTGCAGATCCGCCCGCGACGGGCGCCATCGACTGATTGCGAAATCTGCCGTGCGCTGCACAGGAAGGTCAACGCACGGGCCATTAGCGGCTTCATCCCAGTCGGCTGGGGCCTTGTATATTGCGGTGACTTCTGGGAAGTGGATTGGCTGCATTATGCTGCCCTCTCAATGCAATCGCGCTTCATGGCCCAGCATTTGAACACTGCACCGCTGAAGCCTCGCGCCGTTACTTTGACCATCCACGGCAGCAGCGTCTTGCCGGTAACAACCCCACGAAACGCAACGCCAGGGCAAGCCTCAAGCCAAATACGTTTCCTCACGCCGCCCTCCGCAGTTCGTTGTCGTTCGCGGCGCCGGGCAGGCCAGACGCGCCAGCAACCATCTCGGGTCGCAACGTTAGTCGGCCAACTTCGCCGTATTTCTTGCTGTATGAGATGACCTTGGCAGATCGGCCCGAGAGCCACCCACCCCCAGCAGCATACGCATCAGGCGCTGCGAGCGTCTCGTGGCGCTCGATGTGCATCAGCTGCGTTGATACAACAGCATCGCTGTGAAGATGCCCACCGTGGCCATAGTTGAACTTGCAGCGCCCATACATCTCACGGAACATGCCAGCGAATACGCGGTCCAGGTCTTTCACGCCGCGTTTGTGCATGTGATGGTAGTAGAGGCCGGTGGAGCCCCACTCGTATGCATAATAAAGCGACGGACTTCGGTCGACCGTAATGCGTGGCTCGTTCTCGTACAGCGTCGCAAGCAACTCGCGCACCCAAACCGACGACGCTGGATCATGATTACCAGACGCCATGACGATGTGGACTCGCCTGTGCTTCTGCAGCAGCATATCGATGACGCGCCGCAACGTGCGAACGACAACGCGGATAACCTTGTGCAATCTCGAATCCGCGTCCAGCACGTGCTTGTGCAGCGGCGTCACGCTCTCAAGCGAATCGTGGTGGAGCAGGTCGCCTAGCTGGGCCAGCACAGCCGTGTCCGCTTCTGGGGCACACTTGATGGCAGCAGCAAACCAATCGGTCAGCAACTGCTCAGCCAGCTTCAGGTCGTAGTCCGCGCCGGTCTCCTCTCGGTGCGCCAACATCCCGAAATGGTTGTCGGTTACGGTGTACTGGTTGAGCAAGTCGTCGGCCGCATTGCCAAGGAATGGCATGGCCATAAGGCGCGGCAAGTCCTCCTTCGCCGCATCCAGTGCAGCCTGCAAAGCTGCGTCCCGCGACTTCGCGTCGGCGCGCTCCATCACCACCTGCTGAGTGACGCGCCCCTCGGCGTTCACCCACGTGGTTTTGCCCTTAACCTCCAACCCAGAGGTTGGCTCAAATTCCGGCCCAGCCTCTTTGGTAAACTTAACTATGGAGCCATCAGCGGCCTTCGTGGTTAGGCTTTTGACGGCATACCCAGGCTGGGCAGCAAGTGGCCCCAGCAGACCCCGTTCTGCGGCCATGACCATATGCCGGCGCACCGTCTTCTCATCAACGCCAAGCTCTCTGGCCGCCTCAACGTTGGTTGAATGGCGCCTCCGGACGTCTACGGTGCGGGCAATATCTTCGCTAGAAATAGGCGGTGTAGGCATATGGCCCCATGTTTGGATAACTAAACAAATATGGTATGTGGCGTAGAAAATGTGCTGGAAAAAAATGGCCCGGATTACCGGGCCTTTTTCTTAGGGCTTGGGCAGGAAATGCAGGAATAGGCCGTCCAGCCTGTCACCCAGTCTATTAATCGCTGCGGTAATCTCGGCCATGGCATCTCGCGAGACATATTCCGCAGCCACATGCTCGCGGTGCTCGGCAAGGTCGCGCTCCAGCCCACTGGCCTTAGCCGAGGCATTTGATGCAGCCGTTTCGGCCCCAGTGATTCGGCCCTCCTGGCTGGCCAGCCTCCACGAGAGCCGCCAAATGAGTCCGCCAATGGCGATAACGGCCGAGACTGCCCCCCACTCGAAAATGCCCATCACCGCCAGCCCTTCCTGAGATCGCCATACCAGGCCAGAAACCGCTTGCCGCAGCGCTGCTCTACAATCAGGCGCACACGGTCCTCTTTCCAAAGAGACTCAACCTCGGCCACGGTCAGGGCTTTCTGCGGCACGCTGGCGGGGCCCGCTCGGAAGCAGGTCTGAATGTCGGCCGGCACCGATGGCAGCGAACCTGACACGGGGGGAGTCCCCTGGCAGCCTGCCAGCGCAAGGCCAACGGCGAGCGCCAAGGCTATTGCAATGTACTTCACTTGATATCCCTCACCCTCTTGGCTGCATCTTCCGGCAAACATGCTGCGTCATTGGCTGGCGTCTGCGAGGCCATCTGTCTCAGCCTGCTAAGTTCGGCTGCATCAGCCACAGCGCGTGCAGCGTCATTGGCGCTCGCTTGCTCGAGCACCGCGATGCGCCCCTGCAGCACGGTCACCTCACGGGCCTTCTGCTCGGCCTGCGCTCTGTTGTAGGCGTTGTGGTCAATCTGCTGGTATGCAAGGCCGGCGATGAGGACGGCCCCAGCGGCGACAGCCACCTTCCAGTTCTTGGCAAACCACGCGATTGCGCCCAAGGCCAGCACGGCCAAGGTGACGGCAATGATTAGCGCGAAATTCGCGCTAATGTAGGATAGAGCCCATATCATTTGAAAATCCACTTGTGCCAGGCAGGCTTGGCAGGTGCCGGTGCAGACGCGACAGGGCACTGCTTGCCTGCACTCATCGCCTGATACCGCCCGGCGCCGAAGCAAGCGTACGGATCCGCGTCGAACTCCGCTTTGGTGATCGGCTTTGGCGCAGGTAATGCCGGTGGCTTATCGAGATCAGAAAAACACATCTTCTGGTCGTCGCGGCGCCGGTTGATTAGGCCCTTGACCACCCTGCCCTGCGCGCGAATGTACCAGCCAGTATAGATGCGCTTTCCCTCAACGATCTTTGAAGTCAGCAGCGCAGCGCACGCGCCTCGGAAGTCGCCTCTGTTAATGGCCGCAACCATAGGCGACTTGCAGACCGCTCCAGTGCCAGCATTGTACGACGTGGTAATCATCGCAGCGCGAACGCTGTCCGGTGCGTCAACCTTGATGCACTCGCCAATGCGGGCATCGTACTCGCGCAAGCGCACGGCCAGCCTATCGGACCAGAACTTTTCATCGTGCGTCTCGCCGCACTTGACGCCTTCGGTCTCGCCATAGCCGCCCGTGCAGGGTCGGCCAGTGCCGATGGTGTCTACTTTGACGGTCGGCCAGTAGCCCTCGGACTGCTTGACGGCCGGCAACACCATGGCGAGAGCAGCCGCGCTGGCGACCGTGATTGCTGTCTTGCGCGCACTCATGCGGCGCCCCCGATGTCAGCGGCCGGCACCTGCTTGACCAAGCGCAGATACCCAATCAGGCCGTATCCGGCGCAGCTCAGCCCCAGAAAGAACCATGGGTTGAAAACATCAACGAAGGCCGCCAAACCCAGCACGGCGCCCGTCAAAACGAACATGAACAGACTGGCGCGCACCGTCCACAGCCGGTGAATTTCGGTTTTCCAATTATCAATGAGCCGCGGCAATTGGCGGTCCTTTTCGCAATACGTGTGGGGCGAAGCACGGGCCGAGGCTCACCGCGCGGGTAGTGTCAAGCCCCTTGCACGGGGCGGTTGTGACGGGGTAGGGTTCCTATGCCCAATCGTTTACAGGTGTCGCAGTGCGATTTTCGTTTTCCCGACTTCTCCGACAGCCAGCCGCCCTAGACGAAATCCAACTATTTGAACGCGATGGATACGCGGTCTTTCGATCCGCACTAGACACCGGACTGATGCGGGAAGTGAGAAGCCACGTTGACCGGTTAACGCAAGTTCTCGGCACCGATCCCGAAAACATCGCGCATCACGAACAGCCAAAAGACCCGTTTTGGTTACGGCTTGTCAGTGATCCCCGCTTGCTTGACATTGCAGAAAAGTTTATCGGCCCTGACATTGCCCTGTTCGCGTCGGCTTACATCAGCAAGCCGCCCCGCGACGGCAAGCCAGTGCTTTGGCATCAGGACGCAAGTTACTGGCCGATTGAGCCGATGAAAGTCGTATCTCTATGGCTGGCCGTTGATGACGCCACACCGGAGAACGGCTGTATGCGCGTCATACCGGGAACGCACAGATCCGAGATCGGAAGTCTTATTCCGCGCGGCGACGTTGCGAACATTCTTGGATCGAGCATGGACGAAACGCTTGTTGACGAGTCAAAGGCGGTCGACATTGTACTTAAGAGTGGTGACGTGTCCGTTCACCACCCGAACATTTTCCACGGGTCGAAAGCAAACCTCTCTGACAAGAGACGCTGCGGACTAACGATCCGATACATTCCAACAAGTTCGAAGATTGTCCTAAATGGCAACGCATTCGAACCGTTGACAGTCGGCGGCATCTGGCCAAGCGCCTTTCACTTGCGCGGCAAGCCCGGCGTGAACGCTTACAATACGCTTTAGCCCACATCCGCGATGCCGTAGCTTCCGTCGTCTGGAACGTTGCAGCCTGCCCGGCGAGCGAGAACGAGCCAGCAGCAGCCGTTAGAACTATGTTTGTCGGGCCACCCCGGATCTGCCCAAGGGCGAGCCTGCCGATCGCGTCAAAGCCGAGCAATGACATCCGCTACAGCTCCGCGGCGGCGCTAAACAGCGCGTCCATCTGAGCGGGCGTCCACCCGTACGCCTGCCCGATCGCGATAGTAAGCGGGTGGTTGCGCTCAAATGTCGTCGCCCCAGCAACGATCATGGTCGCACCGAACTGCTGATCCGCCGGCAGGCCGGCTATGAGCTGCTGCAACGCCGCAGGAATTGCACCCGTCTTGACGGCAGCAAGAGCCTCATCCTGTGTGATGATCCCCTGCACCGCGAGTTGCTGGAAGAACTGCCGATCTGAAATAGAGGACGGCACCGGAGGCGTGGGCGGGTTGCGAAACGCAACGACCGCAGGATCTTCGTCGGAGAGCGCCTCTTCGGCATACCCCGGCTGTAGGTTCGCGTAGATGCCCTGGATTGTTCCCTTGGCGTTACGCTGTACGTAAACGATCATCACGCATCGCTCCCTCTGCGGTCAATCCAAGCTTGGGTGGTGATGTACAGGGTGGTGCCGGATGCTGATAGGGTAAGGCGACTACGCACCTGCGCTAATGTGTTTGTCATAACAGACGCCATGCCGCCGATCTGGGAGTTGGCCTGGTAACTAATAATGGTTAGGACGCCGGTCACATTCGGCGCTTGATCCGAGATT
This sequence comes from Bradyrhizobium sp. UFLA05-89, assembly GCF_059803475.1. Lineage (NCBI taxonomy): Bacteria > Pseudomonadati > Pseudomonadota > Alphaproteobacteria > Hyphomicrobiales > Nitrobacteraceae > Bradyrhizobium > Bradyrhizobium sp. UFLA05-89. Next base: position 7,726 of record NZ_JBANBA010000004.1, read on the forward strand.
GAAAGGTCGGATATCAAGATACCGGCGGAATTGTCCGTCGCTGGGGTGGCGAACAGACCGCACACATTCATTATCGCCCGAACACGAACGCCTGTAGGCACCGTCAAAGTTCGCGTGACCGCAGATGTTCCCGGATTTACAGCAGCAACGTCAGCAACGGCTGCGTCCCATTGGAACAGATCGCCATCCTGAATGAACTTAACCCACACCAACGAGCCGTTAATCTTCGCTGATCCGATCCGCCTAAAGAGCGTGTAAGACGACGGAATGTTGACGCCGAAGGTCGGGGCGGTTGCCGACAATGACATGCAAAAATCGACCACGCCGGTATCGGGGCGCTTCATGATGTAGATATGATACCATGTGTTCGCAGCGCCTACGCTCCCGGTGTCCAGCAATCCGCCTGAACCCGGACCCGCCCAATTAGCGATATTTCGGACGGATCCTGCCGAAATCAGTACATCGGCGCTTGTACTATCGGTCGCCGATCCCGCTGCAATCGTGATGACGTTCGACCCGCCCGCCGTAGATAGTGTCAGGCCAGCAATGTATCCCCGCAGTGCCAGGGGGATGCCGGTGTTCTTTTGGGCTTGGGACTTCTGCAAGCTGGTCAGCGATTGCGCAACGTTGTAATTTACACCATGCAAGTTGATAAGCGCAGTGTCAGGGCTAGCAACGTCAGATAGGTTATTTGCGCTTGAAAGATCGCCGGCGCCGGGCTGACCCGCAATATTAAGATTCCAGTCGGTAAACGTGCCAGCACCGTTCGTCTTGTCTACAGTGATTGTAAGCGTAGTGCCGCTATACGTCGCCACGCCTTCCATCCAATTGGATGGACTGCCGTTCGATGCAGCGCGAACTCGCGCGCCGTTCTGGTAGGCCATGCCGGCTTGCGTGGCGAACACCTTGCTGCCTGTGCCAATCGCAAGTGACGTTGCAGACGTTCCGCCATATGTAGGCGCGTTCACGCCTGCCTGTGCAACCAACCCCCACTTGCCGTCCGCAAGATCGGTCGCAAACGAACCCGATGTATGTGCAACCAAGCACATATACGAAGACCCGCCGCTACTGACGTAATCAGCGGGCGGCCCGACGACGTATGCATGTCCCGTCACCCACGCTGCGACGGGATTTAGCACAGCCGGCCCGACGCTACCGACCGCCGCTAGTTGTTGCCAGTACGTCGCGTTGGGCGGCGCGTGGCCAGAGCCCGATGCAGCGTTGATCCAGACATACGAAGAGCCGCCAGAAGTGACGTAGTCGCCAACGTTATACGTTGCCGCGTTGTCGTACGCTCCGCGCGCGTTGAACGCCTTATATATCCCGAGATACGACCAAGCGCCAGAAACCTTCGCCCATGTCTTACCGGTTGTCGGCTGAAACGCATACTGTCCATCGTCGCCGTATGAGGGGTCCGGCACGGTGTCAGACGGCCCGACGAAGACGTAAAATCCAGTCGTGTTGAGCGCGGCAACAAGGTCACTGACCTGTTGCATCGCTTGCGCGCCGGTGACGCGCTGCGGAAACCACTGCCAAATGGTGTATGCGACACCAGACTGCGCGGCGCCGCCCCACGGAGGAATGACAAGGTGATTGGTATCGGTGACGTCTGAAATGATTGTCTGAAAATCGCCAACCTGAAGAATATCGCCCGGCCGAACGTTGACACCAGACCAGATAGTTCCAGTCCCGGTCACAGTGGTGCCGTTCGCGGCGATCGTGACGGTGCCGGTGGAGTAGGAAGAGAGAGCGGTCATTTATACCCCAAAGTAGCCGCGTCCAACTCCGCGGGAGTCGTCGCAGCATCGATTTGCAGAAGCGCGGTCTGGCGCTTGAATTCGCGCGTCGCCGAGTTGTCGGGCTTGGACAGGATTAGCGTGGCCAAAGCTTCCACAGTCACGCCGCGCAACTTTGCCTCGTCGGCAAACTTGTCCAACTGCCCAGCAGCAGCCCATTCGCGTTTTTGCTTGTGCGCGGCGTCCCGGTGCAGGTTGCACGCAGCGTCTTCATTCGCGCGACCGTTCACGTAATCAATCGCGGCCTGCTTCAGCGCAGGGAATGGATCGGCCTTGATCTTCATCGCGCGTCTACCGTGATTGTCGTCGGCAGGTAGCGCGGCAACATGAACAGGAACGTATAGGTGCCTGCAGTTGTGGTTGAGAATTCAACCTGGCCGTCAGTCACTGTCTCGTCAGCCACGTCCGCACCTGAGCGGGTGACGCCGAGCGCAGCGCCGTTCGGAATGCCGGTGATTGTAGCCGTATCTAAGCCGTCCGCATTGATTGCGGCCTTGTCGGCCGTGAGCGTCATCTCTTGTTTCTTCACCACATCCAACGTCACCGGATCAAGGCAGTCGGTAATGGGATTTACGCTGACGTTCTCAGTATAGAACTTCCACTTCTTACCTTCCTTGGTCAGAAGATCGCCGTACGTCTCGTCTGGGCCAATTATGGTTGCGATGATTTCAAAGTTGTCACTATAGACGACAAACACTATTGGTTCTCCAAAACGAGATACTTGACCGTCACGTTGGATTTGCAGTTCATTTTGAATTCGACGTGATCGGTAAATGGAATGATGATGATGCGCGCCGAGTACCAATCAACTCGCAGATGATCATTAGTTGAAGCGCCATCCTTGAACAGAACCTTGCCGGGCCAATAATCGCCAATATTAGTATTCGCAAAGCATGTCTCCATGATCTGCGTGTGCCATAGGCCAGCTAGGTAATTCAGACTTCCATTGTTGTTCGTTAGAGTCAGCGTCCAGTCGGATGCCGTTGCGATCATGAATGCAGCAGGCGCACTGGCGAGCGTTTGGCCGTATGAAATGGACAGCGCGCTCTCTGCCGCACCGTTCGAGACTCCGGAACCAAACGGTGCAACTCCACTGGTTGGCGCAATTACAGCCGACCCTTGGATAACCACCTTAGGATGAACGTAGTCCGACGAGAACGCCATCTGCATGATGTTGGCCGTTTTGACGTCGAAACCCGGCTTGGATATCCAAAAGCCGTAAGCGCCAGTGTTTGGGTTCTTCCCGCGCAGAAACCGTCCGACCATCAAAATCCGCCTCGAAAGATCGTGTACGCTGCGCGGTGAGAGAAGCTCACACTGCTGCTTCCCGTGCCTCCATTTGAGCGAAACGTCAGGTTAAGGTAGAGAGTGCCGCCAGCGATGTGAAACGTGAGATAGGTAATGGAAATGTTCGGCGCGGTGAACACGGTGCCATTGTTCTGCACTATGTAGTATGTCGCCAGCATTGCCAGGTTGGAGAACGGGGCAAACGCGGCAGGCAGTGCTACTGTAGTCGTATATGTACCGGCCGGGACCGTTGCCGAGCCCTCTGTCTTGACCAGAGAGTCGCCCGCCAACACGGACTGAAACACCTGCGACGTCGTGTCGACCAAGAACTGGCCTGTTACGGCGGTCGTTACGTCAATGCCTGGCTTGGAAATCCAGGCACCATAAACCCCGCCACGTTTACCGAATTGCGCGCGCCACACCATGACTAACCTGACGCAAAGACGTAGTAGAGATAATATTGGCCATTCGGGTTGTAGACACCGAGGTTGCTATACCAGGGGAACGAATGTGCCTTCACCTCAATCGTGCTCTGCGTCACCACCGCGTAGGCGGGCAACCACATATGTCCGACACCGCTGCCATAGACGTAAACGTAATCAGACAGATTGGAGCCGTCCCACGCAAGGATCTGCACAATCGGCACGTACGGCAGTGTGCCAGGGAAGCTGATTGGACCTCCACCGCACTGAATAAGGCCGGACGCGATGACAGTTCCGATGTCGCTAATGCGCGTATCAAGCGCAATACCGACCGAGCCAAGCGGCTCGGCGCTGACATCGTAACCGGGCCTGGAGACGCGAAGTCCGTATGCACCTCCACCAAGGCTTCCACTGCGTACACGTCCGGTCATCAGTCGCTGATAAGTTCGTATTCGTTATTGAGGTCGATCAGATATTTTCCGCTCGCGCTCTGGATAACGCCAGCGGTCAGCGTGCCCATGTTTGCTGTAATGGCGCTGAGCGTCCCGACGTTGAGAACCCGCGCCGTAATGGCGCCGTCAAGGTAGAGGTTTCCGCTAACGCCAATCGCTGGCGCTCCGGACAACGTGCCGACCGTGAACACAGATAGGGGCGCACTGCCATTGTATCCCGGCTGCTGGATCTGAAACTTGTCAGAAACAATAGTGAAGGCCGATGTGCCGGCACCACCGTTGACCAGGTTGAAACCGGTGGCGTAGCCGTTGACGTTCAGTGTCACCGCATACTGCGCGGCGGCGTATCCGTTGAGCGTGGCAATTGCCGTGCTATTGGTAGTAACGCTGGCGTTGGTCGATGCAAACTGCGCGGTGACCGTCGTCTCAAAACTCGCAAGCGCGGTCTGCGTGCCGACGGCAACTGTCTGCACTTGGTCGATTTCGGCAAACGCCGCATCAGACCTTGCCGCAAGCTGAGAGCGAACTTCCTTCTTATCCAACCAATTGCGCGCATCCTGATTTGACGCAATCGCCGCGATGGACTGCGTGATCGCGTCAATCTGGTCCTGCAACTGGTCCTGGATCTTTGTCACCTGCGCCTTCAGCGCAGCGTCAAAGTCGGAAAGGCTAGTATTCGCGTTAGGCGTGGTGACATCGATCCAATCGGACCACAGCATGTCGCGCGGCGCGTTGGGGATGTACTGCCCTCGCACACGGTAGGGCTCGTCGGCCAGCAAGCCGTTCCAGATAATGAGCGCGCCCGCGGCAACCTGATCCGTGCGATTGCGGTCAATCGTAACCCATGCGTCGGTGCTGTAGTCCTGGTGAGCCAACTCATACTGCACACCGACAACACCTGGCACATCACCATCCCACGACAGTTGGATGGCCGGCCTGCGGGTATACCCGTCGCGGTCAATCAGCGTATAGCCGGTGGCCGCCCACGAAAGTACGCCTTGGGCTGGCACCCAGACGACACCAACCTGTCCTGTCGTCGGGGGTTGGTATTCGCCATGGTCCCAGTCGTAGTCGGACGGGTCGACCTCGGTTATGACCAGAATTACATCAAGATTTGCCTTATCTGTGCAGCCATCGACGCGGAAAAGCTTGTTGACGTAGCCGTTACGGGCCGACGTCCACGATACGAAGTCGCCCGGCTCAACCGGCCAGAATCCTGGCGGCAACACGATGGTGTGCTGACGGGCGCGGCGCGCCTCGTTCAATGCCGACTTCATCAGCCGCTGGACTTGCTCCGAATACGGAACAAAGTCGTACTGCACGGCAGCCATAAGGCGGCGATTGCCGTCCTCGGTCTCGAAATCAGAGTCTGTCAGGTCAGGCGCAGGCTTGCTCGCCCAGCCTTCAGCCGGCTCTGGATAAGAACCGGAGATACCGTTGACGCTTTCGCTCAAGCCGAAGAATGGCGAGAAGGATTGCTCTTCGGTCGACAGAATATCGTCATCGGTGAAACTGGCGCTGGATCCGTCAGGCTCGCCAACATGCAGTTTATAGGCGCCGCCGACCTCCGATAGGCGCCCCTGGCAGCCGGTCAAAAATGCCTGAACGGTGTCCGCAATCTGCGCACTGACGTTTACCTGACCGCCAGTGCGATACTGAGGCTCAGAGCCGTCAACGCCGGTAACCGTGGCGCGGCACTTGTTAATCGCTTGCGACCAGCTGACGTAAGGCAACTTGGCCGCAGTTACGTTCTGAAGCCCGTAGAACCACCCGCCGTTATAGTCGATGCCGCGCAGGATGTTATAGATTTGGACTGCCGGCAGATTATCGCCATCACCACCCCACGTTGATGGGTCTGACCATCTGTGCGAGCCAGAGCCGCCCGCTGTAGTGTCCTTGCTAATGTCGTAAAGCTTAGCGCCCTGGATCTCGAACTTGAACTGCGGGATACCGGTGTAAAGCGTGTCCTCTATGAGCGCGGTGCAAACGGCATAGGCGCAGCCGTATCCGACGCGTGACGACTGATATGGTCGGGCTGCTGTCGAGACCTTCGTTGTGCAGAGGCTATCAGCTGCGGTCTGCGTGCCGTCATAGAACTTGACCCACAGATAGTCCTTGCTGTTTTTTCTGTACTCGAGAACCGGAAGGCCCTTATCAACCAGGATGCCATCGGATGGGCCAAACGCTCCATTAGTAGCGAGATAATTGGAGATGAAGCTCGTACCAGCCGAGCTCCACGGGACACTGCCGGCTGCTCGAGCCGCCGCAATAGCCGCCTGCAGCAGCGATTGATTGGAGGTACCGTTGCTAGGCGCGTCGGTAGTCAGCGTGCATTTCAGGCCATTAACCCAGACACCAGCCAGCCCGGACACTGGTATATCGCTGAGTGCGATGACCTGAGTGACATAGGCGTTGGGCGTCTTGCCGTCCGTGGATGTTCCCCACGTATTCGCATACACCAGCGAACCTGCCGTGGCGCAATAGCCAAGAAGAGCGCAACGCGCGACGGTGCCGCCGAACGATAGCGTGCCCTGCGTGGAGAAGGACGGTGTGTCGGATGTGGTGGCAGACGGCTTCCCAGCGAGTGCCTGTGCGGCGTAGCTGATGCCAACCGACGCGGCCATGGTGATGCCGAAGTCAATAGCAGCCGCAAAGAATGTGCCAGCGCCAGCAATGGCGGCGCCGATACCTATAAATGCCACAACGTAACCCTAGATTAGTCGCTTCACGCGATTGGATTCCGCGAACTGATAGCCGTTGCGATCGCACCACTTGGTGAGAGCGCCGTCATCGCTGATGTTGGTGAGCGAACAGCCGTTACCGACTGCCCACGCTTCAAACCAACGCACCATCTTGGGCCACGCCGAGCCGCGATGCTTTGGCGAGATCCATTTGACGATTTCAACGCCTATGCGTAACGGTGCATTCGGATAGTCAACTGCAGCGCCGACAAACAGGCCTTCCGCTTGGCCATTGACATCGTGCACCAAGCACAGTGAGGCGCGCGAGCCGAGGTGATTCAGAAATTGATTGCGCGCAATCTCAGGCGAGAATGTCGTATATTGCGCGAATGGCGAGGCAGGGAATGCTTCCTCGCAAAGGGCAACAACACGCTCGGTATCGCCGATATTCGCCAGACGAACCGTCACCGCGACACTATCCGAGCCGGTGGCGCGGCAGTGGTGCCGCCGTCCTTGCCCCAGAATAACTGCCAGTCCCCAACGACAGTTGTGTCCTGAAAGAAATTGTCCGACGCGTTACGCAGCCGCTGGCTTGCATCAGAACGCGTATCGGGATTGTAGCGCGTCATTTCCTGCGTATGCGAATTGCACGTGACAACGACGCTACCGTTGTTGTTCTCGCTCGGCGTGGTGATGGCAATCTTGTCGACAAACCCAACGAAGCGCGGGAACGCTGGCGCAACCATCTGCCTGGTGCCGGGATTAAATAGCCCCCGGAAAATCTGGACCTGGGCCTGCTTCAGGTCGTAAGTGCGGATATAATCGTTGGTCTCCTCGATAAGCTGGGACCAAGTGATCGTCACCGTCTGCGCGGATAGGCCGGTCAAAAGCGGAATGTCGCTGATTTGGATCAGGCCGCCAGCACCCAACCAGCTGCGCGACTGTGGGCCGCCCGTATCCGGGTCAATAACATCAGCGGTAATCGGACCAACATCGGACCACAAACCTGTAGGAACAGGGGAGCCATCGGTGAGGTTGCGTGCAATCACCCACACGAAGTCGCGCGGCTGGAGGAGGCGCTGCTGAAGCGCGGTATTGTTTTCGGCGGAAAGGCTTCTAGTCACTACCGAGCCTCTGTCGCCTGAAAACTTACGCTGCCCCACCCGGTTGACGGGTTCGCCGTTGACTTTACAGATCCGGGGTTAACGGCCATCAGGCAATGCGGGTTCTTCACGACGACGCTACCGGACGTGACGCCAGGCCAAATCGGTGGCGCAACCTGAAACAATCCGGTCGTACCGCTGGGTGCTGTTGCGTCTTCCTCAACACGATGTAGATCGTCGCCGATTGACAGGAAGTCGCCGACCGAAAGCTCATAGCCATTCGGTAGACCAGACACAGTAATGGACTTGCTATCGCTACTCACACTGGCAAGCGTTGCTGTCCCGCTGAACGAACTTCCGGTTGGCCACGTACCATTCGGGTAAAGGATTGGATAACACCGTGACATGGGGCGCCCGAGGAACGTCCATTTGCCGTTTTCGAGCGCTCCGAGCCTGGCCCGCCAATAATCCAGTTTATTGGGTGACAACTGCTTCGACTGCGCAGTCAGCGACCAAAGCGGCGAACCGAGGTCCTTGACGATGGTGCGACCAGCTGCGGTGCGGGACTGCTCTTGACGCCACAGGAAATCAAATTCCGTGGTCCAGAACACGCTGCCTTGCAGAATGTCGAATGGTTCGGATAGTGCCATTAAGCGAGTACCCGCCGCGCCTTAGCGTCCCTAACCGTTGTAACGATGCGTGAAGGCAACTCGGCTTTAAGTTGCTCGATTTGTCCCTGCAGGCGAGCGAGGCCGGCCGAATCTGCGCCGCGGGCATCGATGCTGATGGAAACTGGCGCGTTCACGCCGCCGCCCATGCCGCCGTTGCGCAGAATGTCGTTGGGGACTACCTGAGAGCCGCGGGGCAGATTTACAATCTCGGGGCCATTCTCGCCGACAAGAGCCATGCCACCCGGAGCAAAGTCGGTTCCGCTGGCGAAGCCTGGACCAAAGAAGGCGCCTCCGCTGTTGTTCGCCAACGTGCTTGCAGACGCAGCCTGCGCTGACGCGCCGGACGACTTAGCGCCAATGCCCAATAGCCCAAGCAACCCGCCTCCGAGCCCGCCACCAGACGAGCCACCGAACGCCGCTGACCACAGATTGTCGGCAGCCATCTGAGCCAACTTGTCGGCAATCTTGCCCAGCGCGTTGAGGCCGGCATTCTTGAGCGCGTCCATAGCTGTCGCGCCATTGCGAATCTGAGTCTCGAAGTCGACCAGAAAGCTGCGGTTAATGTCCTGTCCTAGAGTCCCAAGTTCTCTGATGGTGGCATTGAATTTGAGAGACGCGGCCTCCGCACTCTGAAGCGCGGTCGCAATGTCAGGGTAGATACCCTTGAGCTGATTGGCGATTGCCAGATCCTCAGGCGTAAGGAACGCCGACTGCTGACCACGCGAGATTTCATTATCAACCTTAGCCTTGGCCAGTGCAGCAGCTGCGGCCTCTGCCCTATCCTGCAACACCTTGAACTGAGCAGCCTGCTCAGCGGTCTCTTCGCCCCCATTGGCCTGGACAGCGGCTGTTTCTGCAGCCTGCGCCCTAAACTTGGCAAGCGCTGCATCGCCGAGCCCAACGGCCCTAGTGTCAGCTTCAGTTTGTTCGGTGTGCTTGCGGAGTGAATTGATTGCCCTGTCGACAGCGTCTTCAGCTTCTTCTGTCTTGTTGGGGTTTTTCGACGTGTCCCCACGGACAGCAGTAGCAACGTCGGTCGCCTGCTGCATTGCACGGCGCACATTAGCCGGATTTTGCAGCTGCGCCGCAAGTTTAGCGTTGATTCCGACGCTTGCGATGTCTTTCGGGTCGGTGGAAATGCCCATCGACTCTGGAGTGGAGTTCAGCCCAAGCGCGCCACTGGCGGCAGTGATTGATGACCAAATCGACGCGTTGCCGATACGGTTCGCAAACCAATCTGGCACCTGCTTAAGCGCCTGGTAAAGCTGGGTTGCATAACCAACTGCAGCAGCCAAATCCTCAACGATGTTGACCCACGACTCGTGGTAGTTCGTGCCGAGTTGGGCTAGGTCGCTTTGAACTGGCTTCCACTTATCTGCCAGAACCTTCTGCGCCTCTTCCATCCGATTCTTGAGATCGATGGCGCGGCCCACATCCTCATCAGATATGAGCTTCTGCGCAGACATCGCGTCCGCGCGCTTAAGCATATCGTCCAGATACCCGCTATCTTGCTGGATCGCAGTTCTGACGGTGGGACCGAATGCCTTGCCAGCAATATCGAGCGCTGCCAGGCGCTCGCCCTTGTCCATCATCTGGTCAATCAGCGCTACAACACTTCGAAGTTTTCCCTCAGTGTCATTGCCGACAATCGACAAGCCAGACGCATTGCCGACCTTCTGCAGTTCATCTAACCGCTGCTGAAGATCAGAGCCGCCAAGCTTGTCCGTGGTGGCCTCGTTGAACTTCTTGAGCGCCTCGCTGATGTCGTCAACCGCAACTGCGCCGCCCTTGGCTGCACCGGTAATTCTCTGAAAGAACTGAGTCGAAAAACCCGACTCGTTGGCTTGCTGAGCAAGCTTGTTGTAGTCCTCGATCTGCTGCTTGGCCAACTCGGTCATGTAGTTCATGAGCCGAAACGCCTCAACAACAGCAGTGATGCCTAAGGCGATCGGACCGAGCATACGCGTTACGTTACGCAACGCGACAACCATGCCACCTATGGAGCCAGAGGCAACAAGCGCAGACGAGTTTAGATCAACAAATTTCTTGATGGCGAACGACGTCATTTCAGACGTCGCTGACTTCGCATCATTAACGCCTCTTTTGAAGGCGTCCATGTCTAGGGCCAACGGAATTTTTAGCGACGGTGCGGCCATCTGAAATTTTATTGACCTATATTGTGCTCTGATAGCAGTGCATCAAACTCGTCGTCGCTCATTGGGCCTTCTTTGCCGTTAGCTTTGTTCAAGCCGTCAGCGTAGGCCGCAATTTCCCAGAGGGAGCACTCTTCAATTTCTCTGGGGTGCCACTCAAGAGCGGCAGCGAGCGCAATTACTTCGGATCGTCGGAGGCGTCCGTCGTCTCTATAGAGCCGGTTTCTGGCGCCCCCGCCGGCTTCCCTTTTCCCACGGGGTCATCCGGCACGCCGACCAATACGGCTTCAAGAACTGCGTATGCAACCATAACGCTCGGTGCCAGCCCGTTGGGATTCTCATCAACATGGTTGCGCACTGCAGACATTGCCTTTTCGGGGGACATGCCGCCACCAATCAGGCCGAGCCGAATGGGCTCACGAACGTCGTTAAGTCCCCACTGAGAATTGCCAAGGCGGGTAATGATCGCAGCGATACCAGCCTTGCACTTCTCCTCAAGGTCGAGGATTAGCCCGACCTTAGACAGGCAGAATTGATCCTCGCCGTGAGCCCAGATGATGGATCTCGTTGCCGGAGCGCTCATTAATCCTCAATTGTAACATTTCGTGATTACGCAGCACTTGCGTATACGCAGGAATAGCGTATTGTCCAGTTATCGAAACGGAGCAAGCAAATGACCAAGCAGCAGCAAATCGAAACCATCGCGAAGCTCGAAGCGCTAGTTGCCAAGAACGGCTCAACCCCGCTTCTTCAGATGCTCATCGCCCAAGCCAAGGCTGGCAAGCTCGTTGCTCCGAAGCGCATGATCTGATGACTCCCACCCAATACAAAGCGGCCATTAAGGCGTTAGGGCTGTCCCAAGAGCGCGCTGGTGATTGGCTCGGCATCGGCCGAAGAACGTCTCAGGGCTACGCGCTGGACGAACATCCAGTGCCTGAGCCGGTGGCGAAATTGCTGCGGCTCATGCTGCGACTGGGGCTTAAGCCAGAAGATGTGAAATAGGCTCAGTCATTAAGCGCCTCATCAATCGCGTCTTCAATCTCATCTCGCAACTCGGGAGCGACGCGTCTTACTGTGTTGTAAAAGAACGGCTGCGCCTCTTCGTTTCTAGTTCCAAACTCTGTGGCCATTGCGTAATCGTAAGGAACGCCAGAACCATTGCGGACTTCCTTGGTGGTCAAATCACCACCAGCAGTAACCCAGAACGTTCCATCATCGTCCTGACGCACCTGCACGGATTCCTTTAGATTGCCGGTGGGCCCGCGAGGCGCTGCATCCTTGATGGCCCCAGCCAACGTATCGGCAGCCTCCGTCAGCTTGGCTGACATCTTGCGCTGAACCTTATCAGGCATTTCGTCAAACCAAGACTGAACGTCGTCGTCAGGGCCGGGCACTATGCCCCAGGCACGTATGTGATGATATCAGCGTTATCCAGCGTGATATCCACGGTAACCTTCTGGCCGCGAGTACCAGTCAGCTTGAAGTTCGCCAGCACCCACGGACCTTCGTACGAGCCAAGAGACGGATTATCCAACTTGACGTGCGCATTCTTGGCCGAGCCACTCAGGAACCAGTTATTCCAAACAGCGAACGACTCAACGGCCATAACGCCGGTGCCCGTCACCTGCGCGGACAAAGAAGTGACTTCCTTAGTGTCCCACGCCGCCGCCTCTGGATCGTCGCAGAACGGCACTACCGTGTTGCCAATCGAGGAGGTCAGCGTAAACGTGGTGTTGGTCAATCCACACGGCTGCGAAAACACTTCAGGGCTCGCTCCGTCGCCAACAAGGATCAGGAGCTTCGTGCCCGCAATAACGGTCGGCTTAACGGTGCCGGTCATGAACGTAACCTCTTATATAGGTTTAATGAAATGGCCGGTTGGCCGTATTGCTGCCCATGGCAGCGTTACCAGCGCGCAATGCGCAGGATTGACTAGGACGCTGTAACTTGCGCCTTGAGGGTCATTCTGACCCGCCTGGAGACCCCATCTGGGTCGCGCAGTGTCATGTAATCGTGGATCTCGAGAACGACGACGTTAAATCCAGCAACAGTTAGGTTCTGCGGCTGCTCATCGAGCAGAGCGAGGATCGCAGCAGCGATAGTCTTCGCCTCTGCATAGCCCTTGTACGTCGACCAGATGTCGATGATCGGATAGCAAATATATCCGTCGATGCACTCCGCCTTGTCAGGTAGAACCTGGCAGTCACCCAACGACACATATGGCGTTTGGGTGTTCTGCGGGGCTTCGTCATAAACACGACCACCAACAACAGCGGGCAAGACACCGGGAGCCGTTAGGGCCGCATAAATGGCGGTTTGCAGCGGGAGGGAGGGGTCAAGCATCTTCCAAAATACGTCCAGCAGATGCCGATACAATTGCGCTTACAACGGCATCCGGCACCTTGCGGTAAGTCTCGCCAGCCAGATACTTGATGTGAATTCCGCCAGCACGGAACGTGTAATCGCTGGCCATCCCAACCGACTGTGCGCCGCCGGCAATGGCTGAAAAAATAGCGGCGCGGGCTCTTTGGCAGGCCATGCACGTCACGGAGTAGCACCGGCAGGAACAGTTCCGTCAACCTCGACGGTAAACTCCAGAACGTCGTTCAGCTGATCTACGTTCTCGTGCGATCTGATATTGTAAGTCACGCCCTTGATGATGACACGGTATGTACCGTCAATGGCCCTCGCCGCCACACTAGACCTGATATGCAGCACGCCCGCCTGATTGTCGGCAATGCGACCCTGCATGATCTTTTCGCGGGCCTTCTCTGGCGTAAACGACGCCCAGACCGTAATATAATCGGTCCACAGCGTTGTGCTGCCGCCTGAGCCGTCTGGCGTCGTCACCAGCCGCTGGAATGTTGCACGCCTATTGAGTGGGCCGGCCTTCATTTGCTACCGATATATCAATGCTATACAAATCTGCCGGGCGGGAATCAGGCTCCAACTCCCCCTGAGGGAGCGGACGGCTAAGGCTGTATCTGGATCAGCGCAGCTTCGCCCGGCCCAAGCGTCACGGCCTGCCCCCGGTTGATCGAAAACGTTGAACCACTCCAAGAGCCGCCGTTGCCGATCGCAGCGCCGCCGATGGTCGGGTTTGGATCAAGCACGCCTTGCGCGCCCTGAATTTGCAGAACCGTCGCCGTCGTCCAAGCGCTCGATTGATCGACCGTCACGGCATGCGATTGCAAAACATCGTTGTTGACCACGATGATATTTGCATTGCCGTGGGCGCCAATCGTCGCGATGGCGTTAATCTCGCCACCCTGAATTTGCGCGTTGACGATCTGTTGTCCCAGCAGCTTCGAGAACAGATATTGCCCATAGAAGATTGGTCCAGCCGTCCAGTTGCCGCCGCCCGCTGACAGGAGCGGGTTATAGTGCGGCGTGAAAGGATCACTTCCGTTCATGATGCTGTGGGTATCGATACCCTGCCAGCCGTGCGAGGCGAAAGTGATTGCTTCGTTTAGATACCAAGTGGCCGCAACCATCGTATCACTCAGACCAGCTTGGCCGCCGCCCGTGTGGGTGTTGCTTTCGGTCAAACGCTGCGGCGTGCTTCCGGCCCAAGCGTTATTGCGGAACATCGAGGCGCCACCGGAGAGGGTGAAATTCCATCCCCTGATGCTGCCGAGCAACTGGCCGGGTGTGATGTTTCCGCCCGCCGTCCACCCATAGAAATGCTGGGTGATGAGCGAGAGACCCGCCTTTCCGGGCGTTAGGCCACCAATGACCGTCTGCGTTTGGAGGAAATCGAAATCATCCCACGCCGCCAGCTTCACGCCTGGAACGGCTCCAGTCACCGAGGTATAGTAGCTATTCCACATCGTCTGATAGCTGGAGACGGTGAAGTGGTTTACGTCGATAGGCTCGTTACCGAACTGGAAAATTACGTTCGACGTACCGAGAGCCGCCGCGATGGTTGTCGCGTGATTGGCTGCCGTGGTGGCGTCATTCGCGACCGCATCGAGCCCCCAGATTACCGACCAGCCCGCACCGAGCGCCGCAACAAAACTCGCCAGCGCGGCAGCGTTCGTGCTGTTGACGTTCGGAGGCGTCGCCTTGTCGGAGGCGTTGCCTCCGATTCTGAGTACGCTATTTGACCCTATCAGCTTCATGAGATTGACGAGCGACGTATTCGACGGATCGAAATAGCCGTTGATGAAGTCTGTAGTCTCGACGGAGAACCCGACAAAATTGTTAGGGATGGTGATGCCCGGCGAGGTCAAATCAGCATTGACCGTCAACGCCGGTCGAGATGCGCCAGCGGAAAACGAAAACAATTACATCACTCCATAGATGCGGACGAACGCCGCTCCCGGCACGCTGCCAGCGGCATTGAAGCCACCACCACCACCGCCGCCGCCATGGCCCTGCGACGGTGCAGATCCAGCAACGCCGGTTGCGCCGCCCGCTCCACCGTTACCGAAGGCCCCCGAAGCGCCGCCACCGCCGCCTGAGTTGCCAGCGTTACCGCCAGAGGTCCATCCTCCAACGCCGCCAGCTCCTGAGCCTGCGCCAGTGTTGCCGCCGCCACCCCCGCCAGCGCCACCGCCTTGAATGGCTGTTCTCGGTGTGGAGCCCGTGCCGCCAGAGCCTGCGGAAGCACCGGAGCCAGCATTCGGGCCGCCGCCGTTTCCGCCCGTGCCGCCCGTGCCAGCCGAACCAGCGGCACCCGGAAGGCCGCCCAGCAGAACCGGGAACGGATCGGTCGCGCCCGTGATCGTGACGGAAGACGCTTGTGAGCCCGCAGCGCCCGCTGCTGGAGCCGTTGGCGTGCCGGGAATGAAGATGGTCAGCGTTTGGCCGCTTGCCACCGCAAGCGGATAGTTGTTAACCCAATGGCCGCTACCGCCGCCGCCACCGCCGCCACCAGTCGCAGTTGCCCCGCCGCCACCGGGGCCGCCAGCACCGGACGCATCAACCCAAACGAGGCCGCTTGTCGTCGTCGGAATGGACAGCGTGTAAGTGCCGGGAGTGGAATACTCGTATGCCTTCAGAGTGGCGAGGTTTGTTGCCACGCCGGGAACATTGATCACAGTCATTGACGTGGCTCCTTTAAGAAAGTGGCGCGATCAGCGGGTAGTAATTTCCGCTCGCGTCCTGATAGAGGATCAGTTGATTTTGGCCGTTGCCGTCGATCCAGTAACGGTAGCCGTAGCCGGGGGGCAGGCTGGATTGCCAGACGTTCGCACCCCCAAGGAGAGTGAGCAGCTGACGGCGCGAAGTATTGGGATTCGTGGACACGATTAGACGATGAATCCATAGAGCCAGATCTGGCGCGCAACGGCAGCTGCGGTGAACGTGCCTGCATTGACCAACTCGATGAACAGGCTGCTGCCGGCCAGTTCGAAGTCTTGCGTGTCCGTGAACTGCGTCTTCACGTAGCAGGTGCCGCCAGCCGCGACTGGCGCGCCGAGCGCGAGCGAGCCTCGGTAAGCAGGCAAGTCGCCAGAGGCGCGAGCCCAGGCGGTATTGTTAGCGCGCCCGCTCGGCGGCGTGACACTGTATGTGTGAGCCGTATATGCCCCCTCGCCCGAAATGACGGCGCTGGCATCGATCTTGATGACCGAACTCAGCATGCGGATGAGCGAACCAGGAGGGACTAGCCTACCGAGGCGGTCGGCAAAAACAAACTCCTTCGCAGTATCAATGATGTTGCCGGCCGCATACGACGCTGCAGACGGCGTGAAGTTGGCGCTCGCCTTGACGAAGGTGCCGTTGATGAAGCTGATCTCAGCCATCAGAGCGTAACGCCCGTATTCTGGATGTTCAGGTTAAGCACGGTGGTGCTAGTAGCAACACCAAGGACCACAACGTCACCGCCGGTCGTGATGTCAGCCTGAGGGCAGATGCCGCCCGGAGTCACCGACTGACAGTATGTGGTGCCCTTAACAAGCGTGCCACCAACCGTAACCGGGCCACTCTTTTGGATAGTGAGGGGTTGCCCTACAGCAGCGCTGTTCAGCGCGACACCACGACAGGTCTTGGCGCCCACCGGGTCACGCGCGAGGATCTGATGGCCGACATGGCACAGTCCGCCCGCCGTCCACCCATAGAAATAGCGTTGGAATCCGACAGCTTGTAAGTATTGGTGGCGGTATCCAGATAGACATACTGACCAGCCGTGATAGCGGCGCCAGCGGTCATGGTCTCTCGAGGCGAAGAGCCGTCGCCAATAACGTTCGCCGCGGTAATCGCAACATCAGCCATAACAATTCCTCAGGTTAAGCGGTGTACGGGGGTTTGTCCGCGGGCACTTCGGCGGGGCCAGTCTGGCCATCTAAAGGGGGGCCACCGTTGTCGCCCGCAACCATGCTCTCAATCGTGTTACGCAGGTCGGACTCGTATTGCTCCATGCTGCTAACGTGGTCGACGCCAGCGCCAGTAAGCTCGTCAATCTTGTCCATCACAGCGTCATACCGCTTGCCAACAGCAGCAATGTCAGCCTCTTGCTTTTTGGCTCGCGCCAGCCTGCCTTTTAGGCCGGCCAACTCCATCGGGCGCTTAATTTCCATATCTAATAATTCCGGATTTCTCTGGAGTATTTCAAGTCGCAGCTTGAGGTGGTGGAGTGCGACGAATGCCGTTAGACGGTCCACACCCTAAAGCCAGTGCCCGCGGAAATAGGAGTGTTCGTGGTGCGAACCTTCGTAGGGAGTCCCGCGCCTATAGTTCGCCAAGAGACTGTCAACAGTAGACCAGCCAGCAACCCATAGCGCGCCAGGCACGGGCCGAGCGCCTGCCGGAATATCAGCTGGCTCCCTGTTGGCGTATGAACCGCCAACAATGAGCAAGATTGCGTTCTTCACAGGATCTGGCGCGACGCTATATCCGACAACAGCAGTAACGGTGATGCGCGAGCGTGGCTGCACAGCAGGCCATTGCTGGCCGTATTTCAGCACAATAGCAACATCCAATCCGTCAGCGCGAACCTCGTAGACCGCCGTGTCAAGCGTCTGCGTTGTGCCCGTGGTATCAATATAGGTGATCCCAGAAACAGACTGTAGCGGGGCCTCAGGCAGAAATGCAAAATCAGAGAACCTGTCGCACTTCATCACGACGGTCTGCGTCGCGAGGCGCGTATTGCAATATTTCTCGACGTATCCGGTCGCACCAGCAATCATCAAAGTGACGTCGGATGCATCGTCGGCAGCATCAATGCGCAAGCGAAGCTTAGCCTCGTCAATCGAGACTGGCGCGTCTGTTGCAGCAACTGTGACGCTGGCAGGATACCACATAGATCAGGCTGCCTTACGTGGACGACCGCGGCGGCGCACCTCAACCGCCGGGTCAACTGCAACAGCGCGCTCGAAACCATCACCGGCCACCACAGGCACGGCGTATTCCGCGGCGATAAGGCGCATAGCCTCCTCGCCTGAGAACCGTTCCGTTTCGTCGCCGGGATGAAAATCAAATCCAGGCCCGGCGACACTGGTGGTAATACGGAGAAGCACTAGCCGGCGCTCACCGTAAGCACGCCAGCATTACTCCAAAGCTGGCCGAGCACGTGCGGGTCTGCAGTCGGTAGGGTAAGAATGAGAGCGCCGCCAGACTCAACGACAAGCTTGCCGCCGCTGGCTACCGTAAGCGTGTTGCCGCCATTCGATTCTTGGATTTTGGTAACGTAAGTGGCATCAGCCATCTATGCATCTCCAGAAGTGGTGGGGCGGCTAGTTAAGCCGCCCCAAACTATTACGGCTGAACCAGATACTTAACGGCAGCGGCGTCGAGCAATTCGCCGTCAAACCGGATCAGGCCAGCGATGCCGAGATCCGGCCAGAAGCGCTCGCGCAGCACGCCGATAACCGGGGCACCAACCTTGCGGACCCAATACTTGCCGAAGTCACCGAACAGCACCGTCTTGTTGCCCGTGGCAATCGTCGCCATGGCCTGATTGATGCTGTAATTGTAGCCGAGCAGATTGCCGGGAGCGCCTGTCTGAATGTTGCCCATGGTCCAGATATAACGACCGTCGCCGTCCTTCAGCTTGCGGAGGGCCGCCAGCGTCAGGTCGTTGAACATGAAGCGCACCTTCGGCGACTGCCGGTAGGCCGGATCGACAGAGTGGATGAGGTCAATAACCTCGTCATAGACGATAGCGGTGGAAGAAGCTGCGGTCTTGCCGGAGCTTGCAGCCGCAACGATACCATGCGGCGCCGAGGAACCAGTGCCGGTCGTAAGCTGCGAGTTAGCCAGTCGGCCAAGGCGTTCGCCGAGCAGGTCGGAAAGCAGAGATTCCATGTTGAAGATGGAGTCCTGCGCGAGCTGCCAGGAGAATTTCACGAACTTCGTGTTGAAGTCGTAAGCCTCAAGCTGCTTCTGACCAAACACCGCATCGGCCGAACCGTCGTCAGTCAGCCCAGTGCCTTCAGTACCCGCAACGCCGGTATTCGACGTATCGTCGGTGGTCGGGATCGGCAGCGCGTTACCTGACGATGTGTTCAACTCGCTAACGATATTTTCGTCATACATTGGCCCCCACATCTTCATGGACCGAACGAGCATGTCCTGAAGTTCAGTGGGAATGGTGTACCCGCCTGCCGTGGTGCTGCCACCAGTCTGGACGCGCTTTTCCATGTCCTGCACAACGCCAGCGCGCAGCACGGCGCGCTCATCGGAATCCAAAGCATCAAGCGAAGCGCCACCAGCGATGAACTTGAAGAACACCTGGCGATATTCGGGCTTGTCGCCTTCGTCCGCGCCGCGGGCCTCGCCTTCGCTGCCGGCGATCGGGCGCTTGGCCTTGCGTGCAGCTGCGGCGCGCTCTTCAGCGTCCTTCTCGGCAGCGGCAAGTCGCTCTTCACGCTCAATGTGCTTTTCGATCTTGTCGAATTCGGCCATAATGTCGTCATGGCGCTTTTCGAGTTCTGCCTCGCGCGAAGCGTCGGTGTTGGCACCAACCTCATCAAGCGCAGCGCGCGCCTGAGTCATCAGTTGGCCGCGCTTCTCCTGGAGTTCAGTAAGGGTAGGCATATAAATGTATCCTCAAGTGGTGTGCCGCATAGCGGCGTGGGATTAATGGCAGGGCGCTTGTCGCGTCCGCCCTCCGGCTATTTGCCGGGTGACACGGGCGCGTCCTGCCGGATGCCCCGAAACTGCTGTTCCTGTTTGGCCCTGCGCTCTGCAATGCGGCGCTTGGCAGCCGCAGCATCTGCGGCTCGCTTTTCCGCATCAACCTTTGCGGTCTCGGCCTCTTTGCGCGCTGACTCAAGCGAGCGCGCAGCAAGGGTGGTGTCGTCATATGCAGGGAACGCAACCGCGCTCACCTCATAAAGCTCAACGGCCTGAATGGTGCGGATGGGATTTTCCGGGTCGGTATCGTCCCATTCTTGCTTCGTCACTCGGAAGCCGAACGACATTCCAGAGATGTCACCGCGCTCAACGAGAGTCCAAAGGTCGTTACCATCGCTGGTGTCCGGCACGTCGACTTCTACGCGCAGGCCCTTGGTATCCTGTGACAATCGCAACGTGCCAGACTTGGTGCGCCCGATGACGCGCCCAGAGTCGTGGTCGACCAATGCCCTAACATCAGCAGTCATGGCAGAGTCGAATGCGCCCGGCGCGATCGACTCGGTGAAATACCCGCCGATATCGGTTTTCGAATTGAATACAGCAGCGTAGCCCGTCAGGGTCCGCTTATCGCCGTTCGCGCGAACCTCAACGCCTAGGCTTGCGCCACGCCGCTCAATCTCAGTCATGCTGCTTTGGATTCCTTGGAAGCCGATCCCGCGTCCGGGTTGGGCTGGTTATCGTTCGCTGGCTTTGCAGCCAGTGCAGGCTGGCTGCCTAGTGGCACAGTGGCGCCCTGCACCAACAATTTATCCGCAGCGCCGCCCTTTGCAGGAAGATTCTCTATCGCCCGCACTTCATCCGGGGTGCGAATGGCGTTCTGGATCGCGGTTGCGTAACCAGTCATACGGCTGGCGAAGTCGCCGCGGAGCAAGCCGTCCAGATTGTGCTCTACGTATCGACCGTTATTTCCCCGACCGAATAGCTTGAGGTTCAACTCTCCCTCAAACGCCTCTGACCACTGGCCGATCAAGTGCTTGACGAAGAACAAATCCTGCTGCTCGGTGTTGCTGAACGTACCCTGCGTAAGATCCTGCAGGAACACCGGAGGAATCTGCCAGGCACGCGCGATTTCCTCAACCTGGAAGCGCCGCGCATCAATCATCTGGCCCTTGGCCGGATCAAAGCCAACCGGCTTCAACTCGTAGCCGGAAGGAACTGGAAAGACCGCTTGGTTGCTAGACTTTGCCGAGTCGATCGCACGCTTAATGTCTGCCTGCGCGCGCTTAATTGCCTCGGCGCCGGCCGGTAGCGGACCAACCAGAGCCAAGGGCGGAACACCACCACCAGCAAAGAAGTTGCTGGCGTAATCGTTCATGGCCAAGGCAAGCTGAATTGCCTTCGATGCCAAGACAACCGGCCCGTAGTGTCTGACGCCACAGGGCCGCAGCATGAACGGAAGATCGATAATGTCTTCTGACGGATAATCCTTGCCGTCGAAGCTGTAGACCAACTTCATGCCAGAGCGGCGGATGGTGGTCTTGAAAGGGTTCATGGGCCAAATGGCCTCGACACCCTGCGGCGCGCGTTCAATCCACGCTAGGCCGCGACCGCCCGTGAACACTTGCTGCCAAAAATACTGACGAAACTTGAAGCTATCCATTTCATCGTTCGGCGCATCATGGATAACAGACTCGAGCTTACCGCTGATTTTCTTTGGGCCATCCTTCGTGTCTCGATACGCATGAAGTGGCAGAGCAGCCATGGTACGAGACAGAAAAGCAACCGCAGCAGCAACAGCAGGCACACAAAGCGCACTATCGACCGTGACATGCGGCAAATTCGTTTGATTGACGCCAAAAAACGCCAGAAAACCGTCAGAACTAACCGGAATCGTCGGGTTTTCGACGTTTCTAGCTTCGCTTTTTTTGCCTCGTCGCGATGCCATATTTAGTTAAGTGCCGATCTTAGCGAGGGAAAAATTTGGATCGTCCCAGGGGGAAATAGCCGAGCCTTCCGGTACCATCTCACGGGCCTTCAAACCAAGGCACATCGCGGTAGCCACCGCGCCGTCAATTCGAAACCGCGTCTTGCTTTTATCCAGTTTACGGTTGCCGGAAGCGTCCGTCACCGCAATGGCGTTCGCAAAACAGAAGCCAAGGACCGGGTTGCCGTCGTGCTTCATGCGCCGATGCACGACGGAAGCCTCTAGAGCCTCAACTGCTGGCGACATATCGCGGTAACCCTGGCCCCACGGGATAAGGCGCAACGCGCCGTCGTAAGACTTGTCCTTGCCGTCAATGTAGACGTCGACACCAAGGCGCTGAAATTCAACCAGCAACTGCTCGATGCGCCAGCGGTCATAGGCAATGCCGCGGACAACATACTCTTCGCGGATCTCGGCTATACGCGAGGCAACAAATGAATAATCGATTGCACGACCGTGAGGTGTCTCAAGCCAACCATCCTTAGCCCAGACATCATATGGTGCCCGATCGCGCTTAACGTGGTCATGTAACCATTCTTTCGGCTTCCAGTGCCACGCCTTAAGTCGGTCTTCTTTCGGGTCCGCGTTGACGCCTACCAGCGACGTCAAGTCGTGCACACCGGACAAGTCGAGCGCGAGGTAAACTTCCTCGCTAGCAACAAGCGTTTCGCCCGTTTGGCAGGCCTTCCATTCCGACCGCGGTATAAGCGGCGAAGTCTGGTCAACTCGCTGGTTGAGGTACAGATTCCGGAATGACGCTTCTAGCGTCTTCATTCGGCCGGCCTGAACAGCCAGCGCTCGCAAATCTTCGGTAGAGCGAAAGTCACCAAGTGCAGGATTTGCAGCGGCCCATGCCGCCTCATCCATCACCTCGGCCTCATCATCTGCGCAGTACAGATGAACCAAAACCGTTTCGTCGTTCGCCACCAGGCCGTCATCAATCAGCTTGGAAAGCGGATGCTCCGGATCCGGCGATTGCGTCGAAATGACAATACCAAGAGGTTCCTTGCGGGCGCCCTGCGAGGTGTTCATAACCTCGTACAGCTCTTGGTCTCTGGCCTGCGCCAGCTCGTCGTAAATCCAAACCGATGGATTCAGACCATGCTTGGTGCCTGCCTCGGCAGACAGCGCCCGATAGAATGAACCATTTGGCTTGTGCAGCAGCGTCTTCGTTGAAGGCACTACGGTAATTGGCAACTCGCCACCTGGCGCGAATTCAGGCTCAGCCTCCACCAGTTGTCTGGCGAACTTGAACACCTGACCGGCCTGCTCACGGTCTGTGGCGGCCGAATAGATTTCTCCATTCGGTATCGCCTCTGGCCCGACAAGGTGCGCCAACACGAGCGCAGCAATCAGCATTGTCTTGCCGTTCTTTCGGGCCACCGAAAGAATTGCGCGCCTTACCTTGCGGTTGCCGGCGGCGTGGTGCGGCGCATACAGGTCACGGATGAACTGCTTTTGCCAGTCGCGGAGGCGGATAAACCCGCCCTGCCCCTCGCCGCTTGGCACCCTAAGCAGCTCAATGAACGCAATAACGCGTTCAGCGCGGGCCAATCCGTCCTTGGTAAAGCCTAACCGCTTTACTGCCCAATCAGGCCGGCGAACTTGGACTTTGGCTTGTCCTGCGGGAGCGATATTGCTGCCCTCGCCTTCGGATCCAACCCCAGCCTGTCGCCCATCGCCATCATTATGCGGGCGGCCTCGTTCTTGATCTTGTACCATGGGTTGGGCTGAAGATTTCCCGTGGACCCCGGCACAATCGACGGCTCAACCAGCAGCGCCTGCGTCGCTTTCTTGTGGTCTGCCCATGCCGTTGCATAAACCGCGATACCGCCAACGTCAGTTGAGGCGTAAGTTGATGGCGGCATGGCCGCCACGATCATCTCGAAACAATCCCGCGCGTCACCTTGAAGGTAGTTCGGGATATAGACGTCGCCGGATGGTCGAATGGACGGTGGGCGCTTTGTGCGCTTGCCAGGGTTTCCCTTCAGCGCCTGCATCTCTGGCGTCTCTGGCCGCCTACCCCTCGCACCCATGATCTAAATGCATATCAAAAATAAGGTCGAAATTTGCGGGATTTAACGTGTGATTGGGGCGGCGGTCTTTGGGCGCGATGCCCTAAGGTTTGACCATCCCCCTACCAGGCAAATCAATTCCATCGCTCTGTGACGGTCGGCCGGGGTACAACATCAACCAAATAATCTTAATTGACCCAACACGTTATTGCTTTTGTCGCCATTGCACTGACGACAGAGGCATTGTGTGTTGCGGGCTGTATGCTCACCGCCCATAGACAGTGGCACGATGTGATCCAGTTCTGGCGCGTTAGGTTCAATGGTTCCGCGCAACCGCCTTGGAGTCGCTATATCGCAGAACTGACACCGCCAACCATCACGCTCGAGAACATCTATTGGATCAAAGTTATCGTTGGCAGCACCGCGTTCCCTTGCTTTGCGGCGAGAACGATACATCCGAACGTTGCGTCTATGGCTGCATTCGTTGCTGCAGTATACCGCATGCGCTCGCCCATAAGGCGGTATGAATACTACACTACAGTTAGGACACGTCCGTTCCGAGCGCACGACGCTACGTAAGGAATCTTGGCGAGCTATCTTACATGTCTCACAGCGTGCGGCCTGAACGCTCTTTGCGCTGAACCACTTCGAACATTCAACGCAAACACATCTCGCGATGGAGAAGCTAACGCGAAACTCTCTTGCCGACTTCCTGTTTTCTTCTGTTACCAGTCTCGGTCGGCCAGAGCCACCTGTTGCAAACGCGCATTCGCGTGAGCAATATTTCGCAGCGTCCTTGCTATTGCCCTTGCGACGAAACGCCACTCCGCAGCCGACACATTCACGCTCAGGAGCATTTCTGTACCTACTTGGCGCGACATTATCGTTTGCTGCGCTAAGAATCTCTTCGCAAACAAACGACATTAAAGCGGCCAACCATCAGATCCGAATGAAACGATCGTCTGACCCAACTCAATTCGCTGCTTGGTGCTGTCGTGACACGCTGCACATAGTGACTGCAAGTTGTTAGGATCAAAGAACAAATCCACATCGCCCTTATGTGGCTTGATGTGGTCGGCAACGTTTGCTGGCTCTACTAACTCTTGCTGCATACAGAACCGACACAACGGCTCTGTACGCAACTGATGCTCACGTAAACGCTTCCAACGTCCAGAATTGTAAAGCTTGCGATATTCGCTTGCTTGTGCACTACGCTGGTCGGTCATTGGTCTGGATGGCTCGGCTCGAACGAGCGACCCCCTGACTCCAAATCAGGTGCGCTACCTACTGCGCTACATCCAGTCAGTTACGGCAAAGAAGCCGGACCTTTTGGCAATGCGTATTTGCCAACAGTGGCGCCGCTACCATTCATCACGTAAGCGACGCCGCCAACAAGCGTTAGCGGCAGCTGCAGATCCGGGCGCGTCACTAAAATACAGCCAGCGTACTCATGGTCTGGCCCAAGGGTGGCGACCTCTTCAGCGTGATAATAAACGTCGCCAATGTCGGTCTTGTGCAATACGGTAAACATCGAAACTTCCTTCTACTTCTGCTTATAAAATCCGGGAACGTCCCGGTGGCGTCAGTCTTTATTGGGACTGATATTGCGCATTTTCAACGCGGGCATAAATTATTCCGAATCATCAGGCACAAACACCAAGCGCCAACCGGCTTCCTCGAGCGCAGCAATAACGTCATCGGCGGCGCTGTTCGGGTCATCGTGGTCCCACAGCTCTTCAGCAATGATATCAGCGGGCTTGCGAGCGTGAACGACCATGGCACTTCTGAAAATAACCCCGGCCGGTATATCGGCTGTCGGGGGCACCACTAAACGTGCGTGCAAGAAATACTCGGGGCAGAAAAATTGCCCCATGCTCTTTAGTAAACGGTAGCGCCGGCAAACCGTTGGTCTAAGCGGCTGCTTTATCCCAGAACGTCTTCGCGACACCCTTCACTTCCTTCTTCCCGGCCCTTTCCAGCGTGTCGTCTGAGCCGGTTGCCCCGATATGTCTACCCACATCTCGGTAAGTGTGTGGTCCGATTGCCATATCTAGGATTTCTGCATCTGCGCCAAGCCAGGCCCGCATTCTCTTTGATTCAATGCTGCGCTCCATTTCCGACTCAGCATCAACGTCGGCTGGCGGAGGCATTGATTTCTTTGTTCTGCGAATCTTTGGAGTCTGGGTTTCCCCATGGAGAGTGGCGCTGTATCTCGGCTCATAACCCGGCTCTCCCTCCATACTCTTGTCCTCCTCATACGCCGCAATTAGCTCTTCAGCCGACCTCTCGTACCTATTCGTTTCCCACTCCACTGGGCAGACGTCAGGATCATTGTCGTTGGCGGCCAACTGAGGAGGCCCATCATGGTAATCAGTCATCCAAAGGCGAAGTGCGCCCAGCGAAAACGTGTCACCTTCGCGCTTTAGTGCCGACAGGATTGGATATGGCTTGCGGTTGGTTGCAACGTTATGCGGCTTCATTAGTCGCGCCTTCCGTTGGCTCACAATTGTCGTTTGCCGCTTGAGGGAACGGCTCCCTCCCAGTTATCTTGCGGTAAAGGAACCTGCGGACCTTCCCGAGATTTTCAATCTGGAATTTGAGTAGGGGCCGCCCCTTCCCCGTTGTTGACTTGTTACCAGCCCAAAGTATCTGAGCCTGATCTGGCGTTATATCTTGCCTGTAATACTTCAGCATCCAGTGACAAAAAATAGACCACTCGGGTTGGCTCATTTCGTCGCGCGGGTGCCTAAATTTCTGCCCGCTCCTTGGGTCAAGCCAGAACTTATCATCATCGATTTCTTCTATAGCGTCTTCGCCATGCCATCTGCATGTGCCATCGTCGCTCACAACGAGATATTTGATATCCGAATCGGAATATCTTCGCGCTTGCTCGTGCTGGCCTGCGCTCCACTTCGTGAAGCCGTTTTTGCAATCTGGATCGTATCCCTGGGATTTCACATCTACCCAGACCACCTCGCCACTATCCCAATTCTTGGCTACGAGGTCGGCGCGGCCCACTGGTGCAACGTTCCGGAATACGTTGTACCCTTGGCGCATCAGCCACGTTGTTGCGATATGCTCATTAATCGATCCCTTCACTGCATACAGAACTTTCTTCCGGGTTCCGTCCGGCGCATTGATAAAAACTTCCTTGGCGTTAACTGCCACCTTTTACCTCGCCCCTCTCGTTATCATTCGCCGCCAACCACCCCATCACGGTAGACACGGCCTGCATCGCAGCGTCGTCCTCCGTGGCGGCCTTAATCACCATTTGGCGGTGGAAACCCAGCCGGGCCAGCAGCGCGCCCCTGTCCTTTTGCTCTGGCGACAAGCGGCCTTTCTCGGCTTTCATCTCGATTAGGCCGAGCCGCCCGCCTTCTAGGTAGATTCTTAGGTCCGCTTCACCGGCCACCATGCCGGTGGCTTTGGCTATGGCCGCGTTCTGCCGGCCTCGCTTGCCAGCCGCCATGTCGGCAGCCAGCGTGAACCGTTTGTTAAATTCCGGTAAGGAGCGCAGAGCGCGTACGGAAGCGGCCTGTAGCCGCCACTCGGGTGTGGCCTTAGTGAGGCGCACGACCTTTGTGCCGTTCTTGAGTTTTGTGGTTTTTGTCCCCATGCCAAATATGGTCGGCGGGGAAGGAAACCTGCGGATTATTTTTGTATTGCCCGTCCAGCCACAGTCCGGAATCTGCCCAATCTGCACGATAGGCTATCTGGTCCTATTGTGGCGCCGCACGTTACTGCCCGATTATACATATGTATATTATCGGGCATGTAAGCGGACGTGTTTTGCACGATAGAAAAGGGCAAAAAAGTCCTATCGTGCACTTATTATCGTGCAGCATCATAGGTTGTGGTGAAATAACCTGTGGTTGTGCTCATGGACAAAAAAATAGCGCGGACAAACCGCGCTATTTCGCCTTACGCTGCTGCCTTGAATTCATCCGACCGGATGAAAACTGCGGCCTCCCGCCGCACGTGGTCATGCTCCTCCGACTTCACCAGGTGGCCCTCCTTGGCCATAGCCTTGTAAATCGCTGTGACCTTGCGCCTGGTTGTCTCCTCCTCCATGTCCAAGCTCAGTGCGTATGCAATCGCATTGCCAACCCAGTTCTTAGCCCGGTGGCCCTCCTTGTACTCGCTGGTGTCTACCCTGACCTTGATCATCTTGATTTGGTCTGGCGTCAGCTCAGCCACGATATCCTCACTGCCAGGCCAGTGCCACTCCGTCACCACGCCAGCAAAGTCCTGCGGCTTCGTCATGCCGACGCCGTTCCCGAGTCCAACACTCTCAAGTCGGCGCCACGATGCATTGGCGGCACGCTTGGTCAGGTTGCTCTTGCCCTGATAGATGCTGAAGTACTCAAACCTGTTTTGTTTGGCGAGGCCCGCGCTGGTGGCGTCATCCTCCGACATCTGATTGAGAACGCGCACCGATCGGGCGGCCCCCAACAGCGCAACGGCACCGCGGGAGTCCTCAACCGTGGCCTCGCGGTCGCCGACCTTTCTGAGATGGTGGACAATATCAATGGCGCAGTTCGTCCGGTCGGCAATATGCGACCACAGCTTTGCCACCTTGTCGATCGCGCCATTGTCATTCTCGTTAACGGCATGGGTGGACACAAACGGGTCCACAATCATGACGTCGATCTTCAGGGCGTTGATCTGGTTGGTAATGGCCTCCACGATGGGCTCGACTATCCGAACGCCCTTTTTGTCGTCCTTGGCAATGACAAGCTCCTGCTCGCGGCCGGTATCGAGAAATAGGCGACCTTCCACGTCTTCTGGCTTGAGCTTGTAGTGTAGGTAGGCGGCCATGATGCGTCGCTGCAGTTCGTCGCGAGGATCCTCAGAGTTGAAGACCCACACATTGAGTTTGCCGGGTGGCTTAGTCCCCACGAGATCCTTACCGGATACCATCGAAAGCGCCTCCACGATGCTGTTGGATGTCTTGCCCAACCCGCCCGGGGCAACCGTCACGGAGACATATTTGCGAATGTAGTGGGTCCCGAACGTGAATTCCCGGCGCGGTAGCGTACGCGGGTCGACCACCGCGAATGGCGTTGCGGTAAGCGGCCTATTGTCCTGCTTTACCGGTTCCCTTTCAGGCGCGGGTTCGTCCGGCTCATCGTCTACCGGCTGCTGGGTGGTTGGCTGGGCCTTGGTCTTCGCCTTGCGCAGCCCGTTCTCAATCATTCGGCTGATGTCCACCAGCCTGGTGTTGTCCTGCTCGGGCTGCGGAATCTCGCGCGGCTGCTTTATGCCAGCTGCCAAGCCGTTCTCAATCGTCTTCTGGCAGCGCGACCAGTCCCTACC
Source organism: Bradyrhizobium sp. UFLA05-89 (assembly GCF_059803475.1). Classification (NCBI taxonomy): domain Bacteria; kingdom Pseudomonadati; phylum Pseudomonadota; class Alphaproteobacteria; order Hyphomicrobiales; family Nitrobacteraceae; genus Bradyrhizobium; species Bradyrhizobium sp. UFLA05-89. Next base: position 36,624 of record NZ_JBANBA010000004.1, read on the forward strand.
CCAACCACGCGCAACGTCCTGAAGCAAGGCTCGAGCCTCGGACTCGGGCAACGCGCCGGCACCGACGAACTGTCCCAGATTGAAAGCACTGTCATTGAGGGCATTGTTCCGGTTGCCCATGCCAGTGCCGGCGAGCTCGGCCAACTCGCGGTCTACCGCGGCATTGACGTACGCGCTGTTGGTGTGGGCTGAGCTCGCGGGCTGGTTCGTAGATGGCCGTTCCTTGCGCACCACCAGATCCAACAGCCACTGCGGCGCGTCAACCGGCTTTAGGTCGTTGTCCCACTCATATCGGCCGCCGGCCATGGTGACGCTGCCGGGCGCGATGACGTATCCGCCGTCTCCCCGCACGTCGATCCCGGGGCCGAGGTTTCCGCGATTGCGCACTCCCTGCACGTGGCGGAAATAGTAGTGCTTGCCCCCGCTTGCCGTGGTTGCTGTCAGTGTGTCGGGCAGAGGTTCATATTCAGCCTCAAGGGCGGCCAGCGTCTCGTTGCCGTCATGGCGCGGATCGATATCCAGTACCCACGCGCCGATGCGCTCGCCTGTCGGTACACCGACCATCGCCGTGGGATTGTCCTGCCACCAGCGCCGCACGATATGCGCGAACCTGGTGGCAGCCTTGAACCCGTTGTCCGTGATTGGCGTCTTGACCTTGAGGATATCCACCTCGCCCGTTTCCGGGTCAAATTTGGTCTGCCCGGTAACGCGGTCTACGGCTTCCTCGTCAGCGGCCCGACATGGAAAAACCGGCCATGTGCGGCCGGTGATGTAGGATAGCGCGATGTCTAGTGGCTGGGCGGCGGTTTCAATCTGCATGCTGCCCCTCGCAGCTAAAGCTTGGCGTGACTGCGCGCCAAATGGTATAGCCGTAGTGCTGGCGCATATGCTCAATGATGTGCTCGGCCATCTCGCGCTCGCCGATGATCAGGCCGTGGTTCAGCGCGGCGTAATCGCTGATGGCGCTCTCAAGTGCGTCCTGCGGTGTCATCAGTATGGAACTTCCTTTGAAATGATCTCCCGCATGCTGTCGGCATACCCGACTAGCACCTTGCCCAAGAACGTGCCCCACTCTTCTTCGTCCAGGCTCGCGAGGTCGGTCTTGCCGATGCTGTCCAGATACTCGCCGCCGGCATTGCCACCATCCTCGAGGGCGCGGCGCTCGTAATCGTCGATTTGCTTGCGTGCCATGTGATAGATCCTTGGTAGTTTCGAACGAATGCCGTTGTGCGTTTCGTCTAGACAGTCCCAGCACACCCATTTGACGGGTGCGCGGTCATGCGGTGCCCAGCCGATATTATCGTGCCGGCGTTTGCAGATCAGGCAGGTGCCTACTGGGTTTAGGCTGGTCATGCGGCACTCACGTGCGGCAAGGCGTTGTCGTTGGCCGGAACAAACTTGTCGGTCTGGTTGCCCCACGCTATCCAACCCGGCCACGCCTGACGTGCGAACAATTCCAGATACGGACCAGCAACCAATCGCTCAATGCGTCTGTATTGCTCATCAGGCTTGCGCGAGTGTTCGCGGCGAGGCGCTCTGATCATCTGGCGGACGTCTGCGTTCAGGCGCTTGGGCTTGCCGCGTGTGTATAGCTTGCAGATTTCCGCCTCTTGGCGCGTCCAATAGCCCATGCCAACGCGCCCCTTATCCCAGATAAAGGCAACGCTTTTCGGGACGAAGCCCCATGCCTTGGCTAGTTCGGTTGCTTCGTCCTGCAGATGGGCCACCGTCCACATGAACAGAATGCAGTCTTTAGCTGCGACGGACTGAACTGGTAGCGCCTTAAGATCGGCGAGCGACATGACTGGATAGGGTTGATCGCCCTGCGTTGGAGCCAAGTTCTTTCCGCCGTAGGTGCGGAAGGACCAGGGAGGATCGCAGAGGATGGCGCCGAATGGGCCTTGCGGTAGTGGCGTCACGCTGCCACCTCGCGTTCAAGCGTGTACTCGCGGTAGCAATCAATGAACGCGACCTTCGCCCGTTCTGGCGTCCAACACTGCAACTCAACGCCAAGCGGCTCAGTTGTTGTGCTCCACTCCGTAGCGCAGAAAGCCATATTCTGACTTGCTTCGGTCGAAAGCATGCGGATGTCGGCTTCTTTGATGCATGGCGGAAGTTTTGCAGGCAGATCGAGCGCTGCAGCGATAGCAAGCCAATTCCGGTGCTCTATTTCCTTGTAATTGGAAAGAAACGGCTTCAGTGGCCTAGGCACGTCAATAACATACGCTTCTGTCGCGTCGTGCAGGAGGCCATAAAGAGCAATGCGTGCGCCATGACGCGGATAAAGCCAACGCGCGATGTGCACGCTGTGCTCAGCCACGCTATAGAATTCCAGGCAGTGCCCGCCGAAGCGGCACAGCATTGAAAGCGCGTGCGCGATATCTATAATGTCAACGTCTTCGGGTCTGGGATCGATCGGCCAATATTGCTTGCCGGTGTAGGTTTGCTTCCAGTCGCCTTGTCGATCGGTAGTCTGTAGCGTCATTTCGTGCCCCGTTAGTCGGCTTGCACGCTTTACCTCGGCCTAGTGGCCGCACTTAGAATGGAATATCCTCGTCCCAATCATCACCGGCCGCACGCAACGGCTTCCAGTTGTCGTTGTCGGCCACGGGCTTTGGATCGGATGCCTCTCCCGCCTTCCACCCGACCACGGATTGATACTTTCCGTCTGGCTTGAGTTGAACCTCAGCCGTCGTCAGGAGCTCGCTAGCGCGATCCAAGAACTCATCTACAGTCTTAGGAAACGGTCGTTGTCCGCCGTGCTGCGCCCAAAAGCGTTGGGCCTTTGCTCCAGCAAACCCTGCGTGTTGCGGGCAAAGCCATTCGTTAACCGCCGTGAGTCCAACCATGTATGTGGTTTTTATGCTCGGCGGCTTACCCGGTTTAGGTGGATGCTCCCGGAATGTTCGGCCGCTAACCGCGTGCCAAACGGGCGCAGCCGTAGACAGGACAGGCGCGATGTCCGCATTGGCGGTTATCTTCTCCTCTTCCGAAGGCGGGAAGATATAGCCGCAGCACTGACACGTCATGCGCGAAATCGGAATCAACTCGCCGCAACCTGTTTTGCCGTCCTCGTCTTTTCTGTCTTGCGGGCAGAGCTTGGTTGGCTGCTCGCCCATCCCCTCGCCCGGCGCCTTCGGCCTGATTTGGTCGATCGGCCCGTGATAAGCTAGGTTCTTGCCATGGTCGGCAATCAAGCAATCCGCCTTGCCGGGCGAGTTGCGGGTGCCTCGGCCAAGGATCTGCACCAGCTTTCCGGCAGACTTGGTGCTGAGCAGCAGCGATATGAAGTCAACGAACGGGAAATTGGTGCCCGTCGTTATCATGTTGACAGATGAGATCGCCCAATACTCGCCAGCACGGAACGCATCAAAGATTTGCCGCGTCTGGTGCGCATTGTCGCTGGTCAATACCGCGCAAGTTCTGCCATGCCTACGGATCGCCTCAGCAATATGGGTGGCATTCTCCTTGCTGGTGCTAAAGTACAACGCCGCGCGTCGCCCCTCGGACATAATCATGTCCTCGGCAATGGCGTCCTCAATGATCCGCTCGGCCGCATTAGACAGCTGGCCTGGAATGTAGTCGCCACCGCGCGTGCCGACGCCCTTCAGGTCAATCTTGGCCGTTGTCTTGCTGCTGACGAGCCGCGTGAGATACCCTTCGTCAATGAGGTCTGTGAGCTTGGCCTCATAGACAACGGTATCAAACAGCCGGTCATCGCCCTCCGTCAGGCGTCCCGAGTCAAGCCGGTAATCCGTGGCTGTCGTGCCCGCAATGCGCCGTTCCGGGTTGATCTCCTTCGTTGCCGCAAAGAACTTCCCATACTGCGTTTCGCTGTTGCGGCTGATGGCGTGGGCCTCGTCCACAATGATGAGGTCAATTTCGCCCAGCAACTCGGCCCGATTGCACACTGACTGGATGCCGCAGAAGAGCACCTGCGCACGCGCATCACGCCGCCCAAGGCTGGCCGAGTAAATGCCAGCCGGCGCGAACGGGCTGAGGCTAATGAACTCCTTGAAGTTCTGCTCAACAAGCGAGGCCGAATGCGTGATGTTGACAATCCGCATGTCCGGATAGTCGCGCAGCAATTCCTCAATCAGCTTGGCAATGACCAGCGCCTTACCAGCGCCGGTCGGCAGAACGATTAACCCGTTGCCACCACCCTCCTCCCAGTACTTGTACAGTGCGTCCAGGCTTTCGCGTTGGTATTGTCGCAGCTCAAGCATCAGGCCGCCTTACGCTGGTAGTTATCGTTGCCAACCTTGGCGCGCGCACGAGCTAGAATGTTGTCCAGCGCCTCGCGCGAGACACCCATCTTTTTGCGGGTGTCGAGTTTGGTGTGGCCGATGGCTACCAGCGTCACAGCACGTGCCTCGCGCCTAGTGAGCCGGGACATAACGCGGGTGATATCAAGCGCTGCTTCTTGCGTCGGCTGGGTGACGGCCTCCGACTGCGCAGCCATGTCGGGCACGTGCTTGTGCTCGCGCAGGATGTCCCGGCACATGAACGAAAGCCAAACCGCGAAGTTCTTGCCGGGCTTATACTGGTGCCACTTCTCGAGCGCGCGCAGCGTTATCGCCTGCGCGGTTTCGTCCACCTCAATGTGCGGCGCAGCGATGCACCGCTTGTAAATGAAGGGTTGATAGTTGATCAGAAGCTCATCGAACCACGCGGGTCGCGCACTAGGCTGGGTGTTGTCGTTTGCGGGGATCATGCTGCCACCTTGGTAGGACGGTTATCGTTAGCCGCGAACACCGCACCGAACAGTGGGCGCACGTGGTCGACTCCGGACGCTGAGCCAGCGTTCTTGATGATTGCCGAAAGGATGGCTTCTCGAGCCTGCGCTCCAGCGCGAACCTGGAACGCCAACGAACGCACCTGCGGGATAACGTCGCCTAGCAGGACGGTCGCGAACGTCTTCTGGTCAACGCCATTGCCGGCAGATACCATGCGCGTCAGGACGTCTTCAGCCTCGTTGATGCCCGCTAACACGTCAGCCCGGTAGCGCTCAACCTTGGCTCGATCGGGCGCATCAAGAAGAGGCAGAACGTCATCAAGTTCGTCGCGCACAATAAGCGCGAGCACGTTCTTTTCCTGCAACACAGCATCTTTGGCGCGGTGCTTAAGAACGTAGTCCTCGCCCTTGGCCTTCACCATGAAGCCATCAGCGAACCGGATCACAAAGCCTTCCATTCCCTTGACCGACCTGGCATGGTGCAGGAATAGCTTAGGGTCGTCGGACATTTCGTGGATGGGGACAGGCTCGATACCCATGCTCTTCGCAGTAATCTCGGCGGTTTCCTGCCACGCGTAATACCCGTGAACGGTGCTGCGCAGAGCCAGCAGGGTGAGTGCCGATTCCTCGTAATGGACCACAATGCGGTTGTCAGGCGCGGTAAACTCGAATATCGGAGTCCATCCAGCCTCTAGATTGAGGCGGCAGTGTTTGGCCACCTTGGGCGTCAAATGCCGCTCGGCTTTCCGCGCCACATCCGTACGGCCCATCCGAGTCATGAACACAACTTCGTCGTTTACGATGGCCGGATGGATCATAGATCCATCCATCTTTTCCATGACTGTGTGCGGCTTGGAGAGCTCTATGCGGTCAATCGATGTCTCTGGACGCTCGTTCAGATTCCAGAATTTCTGAAATGGCCTGGCCAAGATTCTACCATCTGGGGCAAACTTCAAGCCACGGCACTCGACTCTAGCCGGATGGTCAAATGTATCGGGGCCGACGAATACATAATCTATAACCTGATAATCACCCTTGTTCACGACAACGAAATCTTTGCGCCCCTCGACGTGGGGCAGGACGTCAGTGATATGTTCGATTTTCATCCGATGCCGCCTCTGCAAGAAATTTTATAGCCCTTGAATGCCACTCCGGCATCCATCTTGACATCTCGTCTAGCGTCGCGTCGCTCTTCATGTGATTGATGCGTAGGACGGCGAGAACCACATTGTCTTTTGTGTATCCACATTCATTTCGAACCCTATCGAATGATAGAGATGCATCCCTGTCGCCAACACCGCGCCCTCTGCCGGCTCCCACCTCAATTGGAAGGTCTGTGTAGAAGCAAAGCCCGTTTTGCTGCTCCAGGCGACGAAGTATCCACGTGGCGTCCAGGTTGAACTCCAACCCCTTCTTACCAGCCCTGTGTTTTATTTGTTGCAGGCGAAAGCGAATGAACTTTTCCCTATCTGCGTTCAGCGAGACTGAGTTTCTTGCTTGTAGACACGAGTTGCAGTAGCTCCGCCTATATGGGACCTTGCCGTTTTTAAGTATTGCGAATTTGTTTATTCGCTTAATCTCTCCGCAATCTGAGCATTTCGCCTCGGTCAGGCTGACAAGCTCTAGAGGCCTTGGGGTCCTCGCGTTGGATCTCAAGCCATTTGCTTTAAGAACTTTCCTTATTGTCGTTGCAGATAGTCCGACTTCCTTTGCAATTGCATTATTCTTCAGCCCGCCGCTGTGGAGGCTGAGTATTTCCTCACTATGCTCCGCACCTGTGCCCACTATGCAGCCACCTTCATCTCAGCGCTGCCAATGCGCGCGTCATACACGGAAACGTTGGGCAAGCCGTCGCCGGCCAGAATGTCTTTTAGGCCCGACTGGAACCGCTCATGGTGCGCGACAATCAATTCCTTGCCCTTGACCATCACAGATGCGCGCCACCCTGCAGTTGAGAGCTTGTCCAAAAGCGGCCGATCAACGACAACGTATTCCACGTGTACACCTGGCGGGGCCAGACTGACCAACGCCAGCCTGTCTCGGCGCCTCAGGTTGGTGGCGTCAATGACCACAGGCAAGCCGCACTCAAGCCGTGCGCGAGCCAGGCGACGCATAGCCTCGAAAACGTCGTCGTTGCGCTCCTGCGATTTGAAGTCTCCGCAGTATTCATGCCTGAGTGTGTCAGAGGAAATTACCCACGCATCATTGAAATGCTGCCTGGCATAGGTGGACTTGCCCGCCCCACTCGGTCCAACCAGCAGCGCCATAAGCGGTTGCTGGACCGGCTCAATCAGGCGCGACGCTTCCCAGTTGGCCGCAACCTGGAAACACGCAATCCCCTCCTCGCGCCACATATCCACCACGCGCTGGCGATCGTCGTAAACGACGTCGGGCCGGTGATTAGGGTGGGTCTGGTGCAACCAATAGCGCTTCAACTCAACGTCAGGTGTGTTGTCTCCGGCACAGCGCATGTGGGTCAAACGCATTGGGTCAATGCCGGCATCAAAAGCAAGCCATTTATCCGTCTGGCGCTTGACGACGTCGCTGCGCGCTGACCATATCTCGACATCATCGAGCGCCACAAGGTGCGCCTTGAGCGCATTCACCACAGGCCAGTTCGGGATATCGTCCACGCAGGCGGCAAAGAACGATTCCCAGTCCTTGTTGTCGCCACGCACGAAATGCGTGCGGTGGCTGATATCGGCAATGGTGCCGTCAAGATCAAAAATGACTTTCATGCTGCTGCTAACCTCAGGTTCTCGTGCTTGTAATGCTGTGGCTTCGTTGCTTCGTACCAAAAGGCCACACGCGGCGGCTCTTCGTAACAGGCGATGACTAGCGGCGTTGTGCCCTCATACTTGCGAGCCGCTTTGCGAAGAGTTGATCCGCTCTCGCGCGCAGTGTCGATGATTAGGAGCCGTCCAAGCTGCTGCGGATGCTTTTGGCCGAACGGGATGAAAGGCACGCCAAGGATGTGTGATGCGTAAACCGCAGCAACAGCGCCACTGCGGCCAGGCCCTGTTACCGCACCAACGTTATCGCCAATGTCGGATAGCAATAGTCTAATGCGTGAATTGAATTCGGCCTCACTTACGATTCTCAAGCCGCCTCCCCCACCTTGTCCATTCCGTCAGTCCAGTCTTTGCCGTTCCAAAGCTTATAGCTCACGGTTTCGCTCTCATCGTCTGCATCAACTTGCTCGCCAGGCACAAGCGCCGGGATATAAAGGTGCGCAGGACAGGCAGCCTTTTGCTCGTCAACTCCAAGCGGCTTGGCCCACCTGGCGCAGGACCAATGAGCGTCTCCGCTCATTTCAGGCGTTGAGTGCAGGCACGATCTGCAGGTGACGCGCGGCCACCCCTTTCCGTGGCAGACGTCATGGTGCTTACAGAAGGCGCAACCGAAGAATTCCGGATCCTCAGACAGGCGCGATGGCGGCACAGGCGAGTTAATGATACGCTCGGCCCGCGCGAGTTGGCGGATGCACCATTCCGCGTCGTATTCAATGCGTTCCACGTATCTTGCGTCATCATTCTTGTTCGTCACCATGTAGAGACAGCGAGTTAGGCCGAAGGCATGCATTCCAATCTGGCATTGCCCGTAATGCAGCGGCTTGGCCTTCTTGCACTTGTGCTTCCGGATTTCCTTGAAGCCTTTGTCATTGCTGGACTTGAACTCGCACAGGTGCTCTGTCTTGGGTGCCTCGAGGATCCCCAGCGCCTTGCCGTCGCACTTGCCGCGGACGTGGCCGGCCACAAGTCGGATACGGTCCTGCTGCCCCCACACCTCAACGCCGATGCGCTCCAGGTCAGCAACCATCACCTCCTCCCAGCGGTCGCCAGTGCGGAAGATTGACAGCTTACGGCCCTCGATCTCCTCAGGCTTGCTGACCCAGCGAAAGGTGTACCAAAGCGCCCTATCGCACTCCGTGGCGATCTCACCCACGCTGATGCCCAACGAGTCGTAGTGCTCGTTGGCCTGTTCGTAGGCGCGATAAATGGCCGCGACGGTGGGGCTGATTGGCTTGGAGATAGGGGCCACGGTTAGTCGTGCTCCCCGACATCAAAAACAAGAATGCCGCAGTCGCTAGCGATGTGGTCAAACTCGACGGACAACGCCACACATTGACGCGCAAACGCCGCCACCTCCCTTATCAGATCGCTTTGTTCAGCCTCCACGTATGAAAGCCCCATCGCCTTTTGGCGCTCGTCTGCTCTGGCGGTGTATTTCCTTTTGATGAAGTCTTCTGCCAAGCGATGAACCGAGTCGAGAATTTCAGCCGCCATCACGCCACCCTCGCAAAGCTAGCCAATTCCTTAGCGCGGGACAGAACGTCGGCATGCGCAACCAACGGGTCACCCCAGAATGCGTCACCAGGAACGCCCAAGGCGCGCGCCAAGGCCGAATAGTCGTCCTTCAGCTGATGCCAGCTAATCTCAAGACCCTTGTAATCGTCCCGCAATTCGGCATAGCGCCCGCCAAGGTCCGTTAACTCGGCCTTGGCGTCGATTAGTTCGTCAGTCAGCGCGTTGATGTCAGACTCCGTCACACCAACTCCTCCATGCCGCGCCAGAGTGTGTATTCATCAGGCACGATCTTGAACCAAGAGTCGCTATACTCGCCGCTAAACTTCGCGCGGAGTGCATCGCGCATGCATTCGGCATACGCCTCATGCTTGATTCCTTCTGCAACAACGTACTCAGCGACGCTCTCGCGGTTATAATTGTCAGTCCAAACGATCTTCACGCCGTCCTCCCCATCACTTCCCGATACCGAGCCTCACAATCCGCAGCGTCTTGCCAAGTAGGGAAGAAGTTGCGCTCAAGCGTAAGGACAGCATCCTCAAATAGGCCGCGGTTGATCTGCGAAATGGCCTCAAGCGCCGCGTCTTTAAGGTTGGCCTCGGCATCCCAACGGCCTTCCCAGTAGCTAGCTTCACTCATGCTCAAACCCGCACCGGCATCACCAGGCCCAGCCACTCGCCATCGCCTTGGAATATTGCGGGCGTGCCGCTATCACTCAGGCTGATGCGCACTTCGTCGCCAGGCGCAGCCGCAAGAACGTCGGTCGCGTACTGGCAGTTGAAGCCAATCTCAATCGGCTCGCCGCTGTATGAGGCCGGCACGTCCTCATGCGCGGTGCCGTCATCGGCTCGCATGTCGATCGCGATGTTATCGCCAGCCACGCTGAACTTGGCGCCCTTACCGCGTTCGCTGGCCACAGCCGTTGCTCGTGCAACTGCATTGGCCAGGTCCTTACGGTCGACAGTCACAACATTGTCGTTGTTGGCCGGGATGACGCGCTGGTAGTCAGGAAACGTGCCGTCAATCAGCTTGGACACAATGATGGTGTCAGCGGTGGCGAAGCGCACCCTGTTCTTGCTGAGCGACACCGCGACGACACCGGTCGGAACAACTCCAACAGTCTTGGATGGGATAATCACAGCCGGGATCTGCGGCATGCCGGACGCGGTGTTGTGCGCCAAGCGATGGCCGTCCGTGGCAACAGCGCGAATACCGGCCTCGGCAGTACTGTGGAGGTGGATGCCGCAGAGATAGTAGCGGGTAGCCTCGCTGGACATGGCAAACTTCACCGGCGCTACAAGCTCAGCGAAGTCCAAATCAAACTCAACCTCGGGCGTTCCAGCGTCAAGGTGCGGGAAATCGTCAACCGGCAAGGTTGGTAGCGTAAATCGGGATCGGCCCGATTTGACAACCAGCTTGTCTTCCTTAACCTCCATAGTGACGGCATCACCAGAAATACGCCGGGCGATATCGCTAAGCCGCTTGGCGTCGACCGTGGCACTGAGCTCGCCATCGCCCGGAGCCATCGCAGATACCTGGATGTCAAGATCGGTGCCGGTCACCGTCAGCGTTCCAGCCGTGGCTGATAGCAGCACATTGCCGAGAATGGGGATGGTGTTGCGGGATTCTACCGGCTTTGTGGCGGCCGAAAGCACGCGCGCCAGATCGGCGCGTTGGATGGCGAGAGTCATTATTCAAATATCCGTCTGTTGTGAGCTATTTACACGCTTGTGCAATAGCAGGACAATTCAGGTAGTCCGCAGGCGTTGCGTCGCGCCAGAAGGTGCGTGTGTCGCACTCGATGTGGCCAAGTCCGAGGTTTTCGCAGACCATGGCCTCGTACTCGACTTGCATTACTTGTTTGACGCCAAACCACACCCGTTTGTTGCGCCAGCGCGTTCGTCCAGTCAGGCGCGGCCCCATCACGCTGCCTCCAGCACAGGCCAACCATCATCATCGCGCGGCCCTTCCACGTACTCAATGCCGTTCAGCTCGGCCAACTTGCGCAAGAGTGAGCCCGCATCGCCTGGCTGATTGTTGTCATTGGCGGCAACAACAAACGTATCCTTGCCGGCCTCATTAACCGTCAGAGCGTCAATGGCTGCATCAACGCTGAACTCACGGTCAGCCCCGTCAAGCACCACCTTGTTGCCATAGGCGCCGCCAATCTGGTCCTTAAGGTCGTCCCAACTATTGATTTTAACCCCACGGCAGGCCATCCCTATCTTGAGGATATCGCCCTTGCCGATGGTATAGCCTCTCTGCTGATACTTCAGCACCCGAGTAAGCGAGGCCAAAGGATAGCGAGTGCCTTTGTTGAATCGGAGAAATCGCTGCGAATTGTGCTTCAAGAAGTCGTCGTGGAAGACGAACTCCTTTGTATCCAGGTCCAGAGCAGCCATATTGATAGTGAAATCAAACGCCTTAAAGATGTCCGCCGCAGTCGGAAAGAAATCAAAGTGCATCAACTGCATGATCTTCCCGCCATCCGAGAACGTTACCGCTCGCTTGCTGGCATCAACGCACCATAAACCGTCCTCGTATGCCTGGAACACTGCATATTCAAACGCGGCGCGACTCTTGAAGTAGATATCCGCGTCGTTGATCGGCCGCGCGGTGAACACACTGGTCACTGCGCCACCAGCCACAAAGCCGCCCTTGAACCAATTGGCCGCAGCGCGCACCAACTTCTTTTCTGCTTCGTATGTCTGCATCACCGCACCTGTAACGTTTCATCGCCAGCGACCAGCCGAGCACCAAGCACAGCAATGCCAGCGTCGATCGCATCTTTGATCGCGGTCTTACTGACTTTCTTGTCAACCTCGACCTTGAACGCCCAAGTGGGCAGCGCAGACTCGTCCGTTACCTCAACCGATTCGCGGCCCTTGACGCGGGACAGCGTTCCTTCCGGCAGCTTTACCGACTTAAGGTCGCCAGCAGCCATCAAACGCAAAGCAAGTCGACGCATGGCACGACCGCGCTTATCTGCACTGTCCTTGCGAGCCGCCAGCCGGTCAATCCGCGCATCAATGGCGGATGCGTCCGCCTCAGCTTCGCGGAAGCGCGTAAGGATCCGGTCCAGCACGTCATAAGCTGCCGTGCTGCCCTCGACCATATCGGCGCGCAATTCCTCATCCTCGGCCAACTCGGGATAGCTGGCGATAAGGTTGGACAGTTCGAGTTCGATAAGCTGAACGTCCAGCATAATGTTTTCGTTTTTTGGCATTAGTCGCATCCACCCAGTTCATAGGCACGCAGCAATTGCGTCGTTATTGCCTCAGTCAGCACGCGGCGCAGTTCGACGTCCGTAATCTCCACCTGCGCGCCAACCTCACCATTAGAAATTGCCAGTTCTGCCATGTTACGCATGTGCTTCTGATGTTCCGTCATTCAATTCGCCGCTGAATGCTAAGGATTGCGTAATCGGGCGGCAATACCGCGCTGGAGAATGCGCACGGCACGGCCTTGCTGGTGATGTACGTCACCTCGACAGGCAACTCTTCGCCGGTGTACATGCCGTTGATGTTGTCGTACCGCTGAAGGATGAGGGTATCGCCAACATGATAATTGCGGTCGTTCTTGCGGAGATCGTGCGTCTTGTCCCCGGCCTCGATGGCATCAAAGAAATGCGCCCAAGACTTTACGTGGTGCGTGGTCATGCGCCTCAGCCCTTAAAGTTGATATCGGGAATGATCGCAGCCGGCTTGAACGTCACGCGGTAGTGGTAGACGTTCGCAGGCGCCGCTTCCATCTGCTCAGAGAAGTAAGTCACGTTGTCGCTGAGGCCGAGGAAATGCTTCTTGTACGTGCCTGGACCGACCTTGCATGTAACCTCAAGCTTGCGGTCTTTCGGTTCCTGCGAGCACAGGCCCTCAATCGTCAGCATGTAGTCGCCGGTAACACCGTTGTAGAATACGATGCGCCGATTGATCTGAAAGCTGTCAGCAGCCTGCGACAGATTGTAGGAGGCAACCTGCGCGTCGTTGGAGCAGGCGCCGAGGCATCCGGCCAGGCCCGCAGTAGCTAGCGCGAAAGCATTTCGCTTAATCATGGAAATCTCCGGTTTGCAGGACTACTGGTGCGCGGTGCGCACCAGTAGTGTGTTGCGCCCTACTTCTTGCCCCACGGCCTGGCTTTGCCGCCTGCTGTCGCAGCGGCACCGCCGTTGCCAGTCGTGCGCGCGTCACCGCTCGCAGGCCTGTTGTCGTTGGCCACCTTGCGGTTGTCGTTCGCAGCCGCCGGGCCGGTCACACCCACCTCAGGCAGGTCGCCCTCATCGGGATAGAACAGAGTTTTCAGTTCGTTTTTGGCCGGATACTGAGGCGAGCCATCGGGGTTTTTGGCCTTGGACGGTTTGCCCATGCCGACCTTTGCGCGGAATGAGATGAAGTGGAGAGCATCGCTATCATCCACCTCATCGACACCAAGAGCGCGGCACAGCCTTGCGAACTGCTTCTGCCCGATCTCTTGGGTGCTAGAGACATCATGTTCCAGAGTGATGTTACCGAAGATGAGGCGACCCTTGTAATCCTCTGGTGCCACAACGCTGTATCGCAGCGTGAGCATCTTGCCGGATCCCTTGTCGGTGTTTGTCTCTTTGACTTCCGACTGGATGATTTCCAGGTCGTAAATTCCATCGGGAAGATTGGTGTAGTCGTTCTGCGTTGTGTCGTGTTCAGTGCTTTTGAACTTGGTTCCAAGCTGAGCCAAGGATAGTCTCCTGATTTGAGTCAGGTTGCGGCTGTGCCGCTTAGCACTCGGCGAAAGGGCCGATCATGCCGGCAGTTTAAATCAAGCGACCACGCTCTTTGGCGAAGTCAATTGGATGTTTGCCACCCTTCTTTTTGTTGCACGTTGGGCACAACACCTGAAGGTTTGAGCGATTGTTTGAGCCGCCAAGAATTAGCGGGATGATATGGTCAACTTGCCTACTGGCTCGCTTCCTCACCGAACAACCACATTCCGCGCATCTGTATTTCTGCTTCCGCAGAATCTCTGCAATGTCATCTGCTGTGTGGCTGCCTTCGCTTCCGCGCAAACGAGCCCTTCGCTTGCGCACACTGGCCTGCACTTTCTCGGGGTTATTGGCGGCGTATCGGCGGGTGGATTCGGCCCTCTTCTCCGGATTGTTTGTGACCCACTTCTTTCGACTGGCAATAACCTTGTCTGGATTCCTCTCTCGCCAGGCGCAGACTTGCTGTTTTACCTTTGGGTTCGCGTGGTATCTGCGCAAGTCAGACGCGGCTTTTCGCTCCCTATTATCGCCGTACCACTTCGTGGCTCTCTCCATCGCGCACGGAACGCAACTGCCAGAGTTTGAATATCTCTTGCCCCTGTGCCCATGCCTGCAAGGATTGCCATCGGAGTAGAACCTAAACCCCTTCTCAATCGCCTCCGCGCGAGTGCGCGGAAGCTCATTGTCGTTATCGTGATGCACTGGTCAGAAATACCACTTCGTTGCCTCGGCGCCGGCCCTCTCAAGCCATCGCTCTGTTACGTACATGTAGGTCTCGGCCTCGGCGTAGTGGTCGTAGTTCATCTTGACCACCGCCCTCTCAAACGCAGCCTTGGCGAGCTTCGCCCATGAACGCTTGATGGCGGCGTCGACGATTTTGGAGCGTTTGGTCATTCTGACACCAAAAAATCACGCAGTGCCTTAAGCGCCACATCGACGCTAAACCAGATTGCGGCCAGCCAAACGTACCACCACGCAGATTCTCCGTTGCACCATGCCACACCAACCTGCGCGGCGGTTAGCGCCGCGCAGACCAGAACGAGGATATGCCATGCCTTGGCGGCCATCACTGCCCGCTCCGAAACACGTCATCCAAGTCAACGCCAACCAGGCGCGCCACCTTGCGGAGCAGCGCCATCTTCTCCTCGATCTCGCAATCGGGCTCGTTATTGCGCTCATCGTACTCCTTGGCGCGCTGCAGCAGAGCCTTCATTTCTTCGACCTCCCTTTTCAGGTCGTCGAATTCCTCGCGGGAGATTCCCGGAATGGGATTGAGACCACCTGGTCCGGGGTACGGCACCTCGTCCGACCAAGGCGGCAAGTCAGGAAAGAGCGGACGCCACTTGTCGCTGTAATGATCGCCAACCATGGATACGACGCACATCACGCCGCCTCCTGCACGCTCGGCAGATACTTCGCCAACTCGGCGTAGCCTTTGCCCTTTACGTACTTGATGGACTCGGGCGTCGGGAAACGCGACTTGGCGACAAAGCCCGCGTTCTCGGCCAGATGGATATAACGCTCCTTGCCTTCAGCGTGGTGCGCAGACTTCTTATTGCTCGGGTCGGCCTTAACCAGCGTCACCCGGTAGTTCACGAAGCCAACAATGTCCGACTTTTCGCGAATGAGGGCCGCGCCACGCTTGTGCAGCTTGATCTCATACCGGCTGTACGGATCGGACACCGGCGAATTGAACGTGACGATACCAGGATGCGCTAGAAGGACGACGTTGATGCCCGCCTCTGCCATAGCGTCTACAGCATCTGTGAATTCGGTCCACTCAACGTCAGCCTCGCGATAGCCACGCCCGAAGGCGGCAACGGATCCAGAGCTACTGTCGTCAATAGCAGCGGCTCCGATGCGAGCGCACGTCACCTTGTGAATCAGAGGCTCGAGACCGTCCAAGCTGTCAATAATCACCGTCTTGAATTCGTGCTTCAGGTTGCCTTCGTCATCGCGGTCCAGTAATTCACCCACGATGTCATACATATCCTCGAGGGATTCCACCGTGCCTGGCGTTGGCAGGTCGATGTCTGAAGGCGCGCGCTCGCCGGAAGTCGGGATATACACTGGGTTGGGGAACTCGGACGCGAACGTGGTCTTTCCAACGCCATCAACGCCGTAGACGGTCACGATGGGTGAGCGTTCCTGCGCCTGCTTCTTGGTCGACTTTAGCGAAGTGAGAGAGATTGCCATTTATGAATCCTTACGAATGAGCCGGTGGCCAATGCCAAGGCGTGTGGGCTAGTGCCATGAGCACGCACGCGATTAGAAAAACGTGCAGCGGGTCGAGATGGCCGGTTGCGGTCCAGAGGTGCATGGTTAGACAAGCCCAAGCCAGGCCGCGGCCACGACGGCAATGAGCACCAGCAACCAAGAGCCAACCGACATAAGCTGCGACGGCAGCGGCTTGCCTGCGGTTCGCTTCTTGGCGCGGAATGCCAAGAAGTTCCGCACGGAGTCGTCAATTTCGGTAGTGCTCACGCCGCCTCCATCATTTCGCCGCCACGATAAATCGCACGATGAGCAGCAACGAACTGGTCCCAGAACCGCTGCATGGCCAAATCGGTTGTCTTTGTTGCCTGCTCAAAGCAGCGCGCGAACGCTCCTTTGAGTGGCTCGGGCGATACGCCGCGCAATTGAAGCTGATGCGTTGTAAAGTGCATTAGCCGTGGCACTCGGCAATGCCGTCGATGATGCCAATGGTGAGGAGGACGTAGAACAAGAATATAGCCATCGCCCAGCCTCCAGTGAGGCCGAACAACACCGCCGTGGCTAACGCTGCGACAAATAGAACCGCCGCAAAAAGTCCGACGAGTACCGCAATCACCGCAGCAGCAGCGATATGTTTCAGAACGGTCAGAAAGCACTTCATTTCAAAATACCCCCAGCCATACGCCAACCCCATGCACCACGCCAACCGGCGCGACGATGCAACCGAACAGCAGCAGGATCCACGCGCTGGCCTTGATGCAGACAATGACGTGTGTCACCCAAGCCGCTGCGCTACCTAACAGCAACGAGAGGACAGCAACGCCTTGGCGGTCGTCAGGCGCGCTGGTTGCCTGGCGAATGTTGAACATGCCCACTATGCGGCCCTCCTCAGTTCACGCGCCTCCAACTCATCAGCCACCGCACGCAGCGCTACTGCCTGTGTCTTGTGCCTGGCGCGTGCCTTCCGGCGCCGCTCGTCATACGACTTGCGTTCGTTCCACTTGGCCACTGCGCGGAGCACATCCGGGCGCGCGTTGGTTGCGATAGCTTGCTGCAGGGTGATGGTTGCGCCCAGCTGCTTGGCAGCAGCTGGCAACGTGTGAATGTTGTTGGTCTGCATTAGATTGTGCCCCTCACAAGCCTGTTAAGATAGGCCGCGCATTCTTCGCCGTAGGTCGGTTTCTTGCCTGCCGCTTGCTCGGCCAAGAAAAGTCCGACGTTTTGAAACTCGCGACTGAATGACTCTGGATCTTCAGTGTATCGACGCATCCACTCATTGAATGCCTCCGCGGTAGTTCTAGACGCCATCACGCAACCTCCTTCATGCTGTAAGAGACCTCAGCCACGCGGCCAGCCACGCGCTGATACACTGCGAACTCCTGGCCGGGGTTGTTCTTGGCGAGGCGTTCGGCTTCGGTCGTGGCGCTTGTGAGGTCCGGATGAACGAACGGGATGTTCGAGGGTCGCGGCGTGCCGTCCACTACGCGGGCGACGATGCAGGGGCTTGGCTGTGCGAAAGAAACGCCAGTGACATAGCCGCTGGTGTCCGTGGCGGCTCGCGCCGCAAGTTCAAAATGCTGTTGGCACCAGCCATTTTGGGACGACCCACTATCGTCCTTCGCAATCATGACGTAGGTGTTGCCGTCGTCGGGCACGTCTTCGCGGACTATGTAGGTTTTGCCTTTGGTGAATTGGCCCCCTCCGCACGGAGTAGACAGGCACACCACCTTGTCACCCGCCTTGAACTTCGGCGCTGGCTCGGCAATCAGCTCCAAGCTCCCAGCATCGATCGGCAGGCCCACGCGCTGATAGGCGCCGTGCTTCACGAATACGACATAGCCGTCCTGGCGCTCGACCTCTCCGACATCCCCCACCGCGAAGTAACCGCTGTGCTTGGTCACGCGCACCTTGTTGCCGGGGAGGAAGGCATTCTCGAGCTGGTCTTCGTGATCATGACACCTCCCGAACCAAGTGTCCTTATAGTTGACGATGACCGCGCCCGTGTTGGAATAGTGCTCAACGACCCCAAGACCAGCAGCCGCCACCACGGTGCTTCGCACCAGCTGGCCCACCTTAAACTTCGGCTCTCCTGCTTGGGCAGCCTCATCATTCAGAATTCCGTACATTCCGTTCCCCTCAGTGCTTGGTTGCATTGCGCGATTCAACCAGCGCGGCCTTGGCGCAGTCGAAGCAGACAACATTGGACTCGTCAGGCTTGACAGATTCGAGCAAAGAACCGCGCCACCACTTCTCTTGCGGCGATCCCGTCGCGTCGTGATACAAAACGCGGTACTGGTCTTCCTGACCTTCCGCGATCTGCAGGCCGGTGATGGTGCCTATCACCTCGCTATCGTCGATTTCGACGACGTCGCCGATGTCAAAAAAATGCTGCATGTAAAGGCTCTTCTCTTCGGGTGTCATGGAGTCTCCAAGGCGCGCAGTTTCGTTTGCCGCACGCGCCCATGCGGCAAGCAGTGATGATCGATTGCTGGAAGTTATGCCGCGCTACGCAGCCCAGTGTCTGGCGCGCTAATCCAAACTGGCGCGCGGCCACATAACGCGCGCACATCGTCTTCGTAGAGCCGCCCAGGATGGGCCACCTGCAGCGCCAACAGCTCCAAGCTTGCGCCCAGATCCTCTGGCTGTTCGTCGTATTCAGCGGAAAGGATCAGCCTACGAACAACATCAACGCTCACCCCGACACGGGCGGCGATATCCTCACGCGGGTAGCCGTCCCCCCAGAGCGCCAGCACTTCGGCGTGCTTTCTGTCCGGTATTTGTACATCGGAGCGGGCCGCCTCAATTTTGACCCTGTTGCGGCTGAAAAATCTTTCAACCGTCGCCTTGTGAACACCGAGGCGCTGAGCGATTTCGGCTACAGTTATGCCCTCGACGCAAGCCAAATCGATAACTTGCTCGTCAGTCCATCGAACCATAATGAATTCCGTGAGTTGGCGTTTCCGTGACGTGGGAGCACCCTACACTGATTCGATACAAAAACCATACATAAACCAGCACGTGTTCAGATTTCTTTGTCTATGTTTTGTAGCACATTGTTTTAGCTACTTTTTTAAGCTTGATTGAAATGTATAAGTTTCGTATATGGAACGCACCGCGTAAAAACACGGTGTAACAAAGGGAGTGTGTCGTGGATTATGCGAAGTGGGCTAACAAGCACATCGATGAAATGGCTGAGCCGCGCGGACGAACGAAGGTGGTTATAGCGTTGGCTGAGCGTCTAGGCATGGCAAAACCGACGCTGCACACGAGGCTGCGCGGTGAAACCAAATTCAATACAGAGGAAGTTGAGAGAATGGCCGAATATTTCGGCGTAGAGTCGCCAATCAAGGCCAGGCGGGCACCCGACAATCATGTGAGCAACAGCAACGTCCTCTCATTCGGCTTGGCGGCGCAGCGCAGCGTCGAGGGCGTCACATATCCGATAGTCGAGAGCGTCCCCTACCCGATACTTGGGGTGGTGGAGGCCGGGTCATTTCGCGAGGCTGACTTGCTTTCGCAGGTTGAGCCGCGCTCGGTGAATGCAGCACGTAGCGTTAGTCATCCCAACGCAAGACCCATGGCGTGGGTAGCGCACGGTGACTCAATGAACGAAGCAAAGATCTTCGACGGAATGATTGTTCTCGGCGTCGATTTCCAAGACGCAGGCGGCGTGCTGGCGAACAACATGATTGTGGTTGTCGAGCAGAATCGAGGAGGCCTGATTGAGCGTTCCGTCAAAGCCGTAGCCGTTTATCCCGATAGAACCGAGTTCCAGCCGAGATCCACAAACCCCATTCACAGGCCGATTGTCTACAGGAACGGGGACCGTGATGAAGATAGAGAAGTAAAGGTTCTGACCGTGATACACGGCGCATACGTTGACCTGTCGCGATAATGGGTGCGCGATATCCACGCTTGCTTTTGCACTTCTTCCATTGTGTTCAAATTGTGTATTGCGCCGCACGCAACTTTATCGCATTGTTTCCCCGGGCGTAGTAACCCGGACTACATTTAGGCTCTCTCCGTTTTGGTGGCGCCGAATCCCGACATCACGTCGGCGCGTGCCCTGGCGGGCACGTCATCTGGCCTTTGGCCGGGGGCGTCTCGCCATGTCCAGAGCCCTTCGGGGCTTAAAAGCGGACGGTCCGTAAGTGTAGCGGATTACTAACCCCCGGCTGCCGCGCCGGTTCGCGGCCATGGGGAGTAAGTAGGAATGGGCATTGAGACACTACAGCGCGAGCGCAACTGTTGCGCGGCGCCATTACCTGACACATTTAGTCCGGCTTTATTTTATTCAATATTACGCGCCGAGGGCTGCAACCCGATTATCCGCGATGGTGCCCTCCACATGATTTTCCGCAGAACCTCAGCAACCATCAGCGCTGGCCAGTGGGCCGCACGCCACGACCCGGCGGGGTACGCGCGCGTAGAATATGCTCGCTTGGTGTGGGCCGCGCGCACGCCGCGCATGGAAACGATCGAATTGGGCTGATACCGAATATGTAGGTCCGTGAAAAACGTAGAGGCAGCGCGAATGCTGGCCTCTATATATTTTTCTTCCTTTTGTATCGTTTTTGTATTGCTTCCGTCTGATTCTTGTGTATGATGTTCCCATTCCACTACGGAATCGGGAGCACGAAATGTCCACCAAGACGGCCGCCAAGCCTAAAATTGTCCAGACCATTCTCAATCGATTTACCGGCGCCGTTCAGTTCACGGCCGAGCTGAATTGCCCAGTTGACGAATTGCCGTCCGTTAGGCTCGGCATGGCCGTCAAGATTGCAATCAAGGAAAAGGCGGACCTGTACGGCGCGGACCTGCGCAGCGCGAACCTGTACGGCGCGGACCTGCGCAGCGCGAACCTGGAAGGCGCGGACCTGCGCAGCGCGAACCTGTACGGCGCGGACCTGCGCAGCGCGAACCTGGAAGGCGCGGACCTGTACGGCGCGGACCTGTACGGCGCGGACCTGCGCAGCGCGAACCTGTACGGCGCGGACCTGCGCAGCGCGAACCTGTACGGCGCGGACCTGCGCAGCGCGGACCTGCGCAGCGCGAACCTGTACGGCGCGGACCTGCGCAGCGCGAACCTGTACGGCGCGGACCTGCGCAGC
>NZ_JBANBA010000004.1:57817-169211 GCF_059803475.1 Bradyrhizobium sp. UFLA05-89
GCAGCGCGAACCTGGAAGGCATCAAAAATGCTGATCTGGTGATCGCACAAACGCGCATCCTGCCAGAAGGATCGCTCATTGGCTGGAAGAAGTGCCGAGGCGGCGTCATTGTCAAATTGCGCATTCCAGAAGAGGCCAAGCGCTCTCACGCGTTCGGCCGCAAGTGCCGAGCAGAGTTTGCCGACGTGCTCGAGGTGATTGGCGCCGAGGTTGGTATTAGCTCGCACGATAATTTCACGAAATATCGCGTTGGCGAGCGCGTGACGCCCGACTCATTCAGCGACGAGTGGGCCAAAGAATGCGCGCCCGGCATCCACTTCTTCATCACCAAGGCGGAAGCGGAGGCATACTGATGTCCACCTTGTCCCACCAACGCAATCGCATTTATCGCGCAACTGACTGGACATTGTATAGCCAGCAGCGCGCGCACTTGGCCGAGCTGTTTCCGGCGATTGCCGCTACCGGTCGAGAGAAGTGCCCGCTCGCCATCGGCATCAAATACGACCTTATTGGCGCCAACACCGGGCTATCGCCATCTGAAATCAAGCACTTCCTGCGCGCCTACACCTTCGGCCCGAAATATCTACGCGCGCTGAAGGTGGGCGCGTGGCGTTACGACCTGGATGGTACACGCAACGGCTGGGTGTCTCCGAACGAGGCTGCGCACGCTGCCCTGTGCCTGCGTACGCATTACGATATGCGCCGCTCTGGTCGTGTTGGAATGCGTGCTGTTGCTGAGGCGACAGCCGAGTACGCCGAAGAGCCGCCGTACGAATACCGCTTCGCGCGGAGGGCGGCGTGATGGCTGGGCATACGCAAGGGCCGTGGCTGCTAGACTGCACCACAAGGCACGCAGAGCATCTTCTAACGGGCGGCTACCACTCCATCGACGCGGGCGACAGTTGCAACAGCCCTGAACACGGCTTCGTCGGATTCAGCATCGCTGGCTTCATGTCGGATGCAGATGCCAACCTCATCGCAGCGGCGCCGGATCTATTGGCCGCGCTCAAGGAAATAACCGAAGAGGTCGGAACTTCCATGAAGGCTCATAAAATTGCCCGCGCCGCCATTGCTCGCGCGAAAGGAGGTGCGGCATGACCATTCAGGTAAAGCCAACATCACGTGGATTTATACTGGGTAGGTTTGCCGACCGATATAGCAACGAATGCAGCATTCAGGAAAGTTCGCTAGCCACCGAGGCGTGTATCTGGCTCGGTGCTGGCTACAATCGAATGCACCTCACCAAAGCCATGGCGGCCGACTTGATTCCGTTGCTGCAACATTTTGTTGCGACTGGCTACTTACCCGCTTCCGCGCAAGCGGAGCCCACAGCATGACCCCAGACGCAATCCACGAAACCGCCCTGCTCACCGTGAGTCGCTGGCAGCGCATGACTGCGCAGCAGGAGGCAGACGAACTGTTAACGCTATGGCAGCTGCGCCGCGAGCTGCCGCCTGAGCAGCGATTGGAAGGAGAGTGCTTTGAGGCTTGAGCCGGGAATGCGCGTGAGGTGCGTGGACGCCAGCCTGGCAGTCACGCAGTTTGAAATCGGCCAGTGGGTACGCAGCAAGCCTGTAGGTAGAGCGCCTGCCTTCGTAGGGCAGATCCTAGGGCGCAATGACCACGAATACGTCGTGCGCGACGACTGGAATCGGCGCTTTGCGCGCATAGCAGATGAATTGGAGAAGTTGCAGTGACCCATCCATTCGCCCCCGACATCCGCGCTCTGGATTGCAAGCTGCGCCGAGAGAAAGACCGGGTCACGCGCGAGGATCTGATGGCCGACATGGCACAGCTCAAGGGCGGCACCGACCGCCCGAACGGCAAACGTTTTATCGGGCGGCAGATGATGGTTTCGGCAGGGACATACAAGGCGCGGGATCCTGAGTGGCTGAAGGCGGCGAAGGCTCGCCTAGCCGCTCCGGGAGAAGGATGACATGGGCAACCACCTCTGCGTGCTGATAGCCGGAATCCTGATGTCAGGAGCGGTTGGCGCCGCGATCATCACCGCGGCTGGGATCATTTTCAATTTCGGGAAGTGGATGGCGGGATCATGAGCGAACAGAACGAACGTCTTGCCCAAGGGGCGAGCGGCAACGAGCTTTTGCCGTGCCCACTTTGCCAGAGCACCAACGTGCAACTTGGCGCGTGCTGGGTTGGCGAGCGCAAGCTTTCAGGGGAGCCGGCCGCGCGTTGTGCTGACTGTGGTTGCCGGGCGACAAAGGCAGCTTGGCAAACGCGCACAGCCGCTCGCACTCCGGCAGGATCCTCGGACCTGTCGTGTGCCGCCGACTTCCTCGATGACATTGAGGTTGACGAGAACGGCAAATGTGAATGGACCGCCGTCGCCAATGCGCAGACGTACATCCGCGCTGCCTTGCGATGCTGGCCGCACCAAGAGATTGCCCAGCTGCGCGCCGATTACGCGGAGCGCCACGCCGAAAACAACGAACTGTTTAAGCGCGCCGTACAGGCAGAAGCATTGGTCGAGAGTGCGTTGAAATGGGAACGCGCTGAGACTGCCGACATATGCGAACACGCCCACTACCTTGTGCGCCACAACGGCCATGAATGGGGCGACTTCGATCTTGCTGTGATGCACGGGCTGATGGTGAAGGCCCACCTGAAGCCAACCTATGTTCGCGGGCGGCCTGAGTGGGTCGCGAAAATCATCAGGCCGTCCATCACATCGACTGAAAGCAAGGACGGGGCGCGCTAACGCAAATGGGGGCACGGAAGAAAATGCTTGTTGCGGATTTGCTCTGCGGTGCTGGAGGCTCATCCACTGGCGCAGCGCGCGCGCTTGCGGATCTCGGCCTGGATATGGAGTTGGTTTGCGTGAATCACTGGGGCATCGCCCTGGAAACGCACAAGAAGAACCATCCCGAGGCGAGGTTTTACTGCCAGGACATCGCGACGGTTCGGCCGCACCTAATCGTCCCGGAGGGCTATCTCGACCTCCTGATGGCGTCACCGACCTGCACGCATCATTCGGTCGCACGTGGCGGCAACGCCGACAATCTGTGCCGCAGGTCGCGTCAACCTGGTTGAGGCCACGCCAGAGTACGACATTCTTTTCAGAATGCTCGAGCCTCACGAACTCGCGGCGGCGATGGGATTCACATCCGACGACCAATCGTATGAGTTCGCCGGCACCAAAACGGAGAAAATCAAGCAGATCGGCAACGCCGTATCGGTCGCCAAGATGAAGGCCTGTGTTTCTGCCATCATGGCTGATGCAGCCCAAGTTCCCGCCACCGCAACAAAGCAATGTGCAGCATGACCACCACAGCAGCAGATATACCCATCTGGTCCGACAACGAGCTGTCCCGCCTTTTGGGCGCACGCGACGGTTACATTCATGCCCTCTTGGACGTTCGCTCTATGCGGAAGCGGTTTGACGGCCAATACACCGGCAGATATCCGGCCCACCATCGGCGCAAGATCGCGCTGCGAGACGCCATCACTGCACCGCTACGCGAGTTGGAAGCGCAGCTGGATGCAGCCCAGCGTCGATGCAGCGAAGCATATGACCGCGAGTTCAAGAGGGCGCACCCGTGAACCTAGCCAAGCAGATTGACGAGGCGCGTGCGACGTTGGCGCGCCTTGAGCGGCAAGCGTCCGCAGCCACCTGCACCGAGATGGGGCGCCACGATTGGCAGAGCATCGGCGGATGCAATGCTGCCTGCGAAAAGGGACTGTTGCTGCTCAGTACCGGTTCATAAGTGCGTACGGTGTGGCGATTACGACTATGGCGAGAATGCCGAGGCTGAGCAGGTGCGCTCGGAGTGTGCCGAGCGGAGATTGTGGTCATGATCCCAACCAACGACAACGACGTTATAACCGTCGCTAGGCTGGAGTGGTGCTTGGACCGCGTGGCGCTCGTCATGGATCGGGCTGGCAGGAAAGCGGCTGTGTACCTGCCAATATATGAGCGGCTTGAATCTGAACTTGCCGCCCTCAAGGCAAAAGAAGATGGGCTTGCTCGAGCCAGGCAGAGACTGAAAAAGGCGGCCTAAGAGCCGCCTAAATTATTTCCGGGTCGAACGGATAGACGATTTTCAGCAACTCTTCCTGATACAGCTTCAGCGAGCCGCCAGAACCGTACTTAGGCCGGTCAACCGTGTGCCCCATAAGGATGTTGCGGAGCTCGTCATCCACCCTGGCCTCTTTCATCCGGTCCTCAAACGTGTGGCGCAGGGAATAGATGACGTGTTTCTTTGTAGGAAACAGGCCGTTCTCGCGGAAGAACTTTCGGGCCGCGGCTGAAAAGTTGCCCTCATTCTCTTTGTAGCTTGGGAATCCATTCGGAAATTTCTTCATCGACTCGAGCGCAACGCCAACAAGCGGAATGCTGCGGATGGATGAAACAGTCTTGATCTCGCGCGGATCGTCAGCATCCAACCGCGGCTCAACTACGATGTGAGGAACCTTGTCGTCCAGTTTGATGACTTCTGGATGCAGGTTGCAAATCTCGCCCCCGCGGGCACCGGTCTCCATCAGGATGAATATGATGCAGCGGGCCTCTTGGTTGAGGCCAGCCAGTGCGCCTGGCCGGAGGATCTTATCTTGAACCCATTCAATCGGGAACGGTGGGCGCGATCGCTTGAACTTCTCATTGAAGGTTAGGCCGTCAAACGGATTCAGCCTATCGATGTCGCCAAGGTGCTTAAAGTATTCGCCGTACAAAATCCGCATATCGCCCATGCGGCGCTTCCCCAGCGAGGCTGACTTTCTGTTGGCGCCCGCCTCTGGCGAAAGCTTCTTCACCCAGTGCTGATAGAACTGCCGCCCGTGGTCGCGCGTGATCTCCACCATGGGCAAGTCACCAGCCACCGCCACGAAAGCCTTGACTGCGACGTTCTTGACCTTTTTCCACTGTGCGCGCTGCTTCTCGCTTTTGCTGGCCAGTTCGGCTGCCCGGATCTCATCGCAGAAGATCTCAAACGCCTTCGTCACCTTGACCTTTGGTTGGTCAACGCCACCAAGCGCTGCCTCTTCGACGGCGTGCGATGTCCGCTTGTCGCCCATAGCCTCAACGCGCCTGACCATATCCAAGAGGGGCAGGCGCAGAACCTCACCAGCGGGCTTGTATGTCAGCCCTAGGGCCTCTGCGAGCAGCCGCGCCCTCTTGTATTCGGCAAGCTCCTGTTCAGTCGCGCCGCCATGGGTGAGCATTCCACCCCAGAGCGTGTTGTCTGCCTCCTCGAGGAGATCACGTTGCGAGCGCGCCTTGGCTAGGTCGTCGGTCTTGAGGGAGATTCGAATGAACGGCGCACGCTCATCGAGGTGCAGGACGTTCTTGGGGATTCGCCGCCAGTAGTACCAAACCCCATCGCGGGCGATCAAAAACCGGTCTGGCTTTTGCTGTCGGACCATTGCCCCATCCACCTGCCTGTATCACAAAATGTACCACATTTTGTATCACACATTCTGGCGAAACGGAAGGCGCGCTGGCTTAACCGACGGCATCAGCGTTGATTTCAAAGGGATTTTTTGGCTGACTGTTTCAGTTATGTGGTGCGCTCGGAGGGACTCGAACCCCCACGGTGTTACCCACTGCCACCTCAAGGCAGCGCGTCTACCAGTTCCGCCACGAGCGCTTTAAGAAGCCGGCTTGGGCTCGCGCCGGCCGGATCAACCGGCGCCGATCTAACAAATCCATCAGGGGGGTACAAGCCTGCTGAGGCCGCAAATTCCACAAGCTTCTGAGGAAAGTTTCGCCCCTGCCCGCGCCGTTACCGTGTCCCGGGCGAGCGAGGCAGCATCTGCTTGACCTCGACCGCGATCCGGTTGCGGTCGACCAGCACGACGCCGCTGGCGACGGGCAGATTATTGGCCAAAACCTTGACCTCGTCGGCCTCGGTTGCGTCCAGTTCGATGATGGCGCCGCGGGAAAGACGTAATACCTGATGGATCGGCATGGTGGTCGTCCCGAGGACGACCATGAGATCCACGGTGACTTTATCGAGAGTGGGCACGTCAGCACCGCCGCAACTGGAGACTCTGCATTTGCACCTGCGATGATCACCACGTTATGGTTAGCCAATGGTTAATAAGCCCGAAAACGACCGCGAAGACCTCGATTTGACCCCGTTTTCCGCCTTCTCGGGCCCGCCCGTGGCGTGGCGGATTTCGGACGCCCCCGTGCCTTATCCCGAAGCCGTCGCAGCCATGGAGGCGCGCGTCACGGCCATTGCGGCGGGCGAGGCGTCGGAACTCGTCTGGCTGCTCGAGCATCCCCCGCTTTATACCTCCGGCACCTCCGCCAAGGCCTCCGACCTGCTCGATCCGCGCTTTCCCACCTTCGCCACGGGGCGGGGCGGGCAACTGACCTATCACGGGCCCGGCCAGAGGGTCGCCTATGTGATGCTTGACCTCAAGCGCCGCCGGCCGGACGTGCGGGCCTATGTCGCGAGCCTGGAGGAATGGATCTTGCGCACGCTCGACGCCTTCAACGTCCGCGGCGAGCGGCGCGAGGACCGGGTCGGTGTCTGGGTGAAGCGGCCGGACAAGGGGCCCGGTCATGAGGACAAGATCGCCGCGATCGGCGTGCGGCTGAAGCGCTGGGTGTCGTTCCACGGCATCGCCATCAATGTCGAGCCGGACCTGTCGCACTTCTCGGGAATCGTGCCTTGCGGCGTCGCCGATCCCCGCTACGGCGTGACCTCGCTGGTCGACCTCGGCCACCTCGTGACGATGGCCGATGTCGACATCGCGCTCCGGCAGGCCTTTGAGGAGCTGTTCGGGCCCACCAAGGCCCTGCTCCCGGAGGCCGCGGCTTAAGCTGCCGCGCGCTCCGGCGCGACTTCGAGCTTGCCGGCGATATAGCGGCGTTCCTGGGTGAGGCCGCCGAAGCCGTAGGCATCGCCCCTCACCTCGTCGACATGCAGATAGGTCTCGTGGTGCAGAGGTCCGAGAAGCTCGGCCATGCGCCTGAACATGGCGGCGAGATAGGCGGCCTTCTCGTCCTTGGTGTTGGTGCCCTCGGAGACGTGGATATCGATCCAATAGCTGGCAAGCTTCTGCTCGGCGAGCGACCTGCCGCCGGCGAACCAGTCGCTCGCGTCGACCGATTTCACGATGATCGCCGTGACCTTGGGATCCTTATGCAGGATCTCTGCGGTGAGCTCGGACACGGTGCTGGCGATGTCGGCCTTGAGCGACGACGACTGGCGGGAGGTCGAATACGACACGGTGATCAGAGGCATGATTGGTTCTCCTTGAAAGGCGCGCTGGCTGCCGCGCGCGTCCAGGGAAAACTAGACCTCGCCCCATCATTTTGGTATCTTATTTATACTGATATCAATGATAACGTTCTATAATGACAGCCACACTCGACATCGCCACGGTGCAGGCCTTCCTGCTGATCGCCGACCTCCAGAGCTTTACGCGCGCGGCTGAGGCGCTCGGGACAACGCAGGCCGCTGTGAGCCTCAAGCTGCAGCGACTCGAAACGCTGCTTGGAAAACGCCTCGTCGAGCGCTCACCACGCGCGGTCAGGCTGACGGCCCACGGCGCAGGTTTTCTCGATCGCGCCCGCGCACTGGTGACGGCGCATGACCGTGCGCTGTCGGACGGGGCATCGGCCCCACAGTCCCTGTCGCTCGGCATTTCCGATCATGCCGCAGGACCCGAGCTCGTACCACTGCTCGAACGCCTGCACGCGATGACCTCAAACCTCACCCTCGCAGTCACCATCGGCTTCTCGCGGGAGATGCTTGATGCCTACGACAAAGGCGAGATCGATGCGGTGATCGTGCGCCAGGAAGGTAGCCGGCGCGGCGGCGAGAAGCTTGCCGAGGACGAGTTCGGTTGGTTTGCGTCAAGAGGCTTTACCGTGCCGAAGGGAGAGCCTCTGCCGCTCGCAACGCTCGCCCCGCCATGTGGCGTCCGCGCCGTCGCCGTGCGCGCGCTCGACAAGGCCGGCCTCGCCTGGCGCGAACGCTTTGTCGGCGGTGGCGTCACCGCAGTGGTTGCCGCGGTCCTCGCAGGCCTCGCCGTCGCACCGCTGGCGCGGCGGATCGCGCCGCCTGGGCTGGCCGATATCGGGCCGGCACACAAGCTGCCCAAGCTGGCGGCATCAAAGCTGATGCTGCACTCGAAGGTCAGCGACCCCGCCAAGCTCGCCGCACTGCGTACGGTGGCAGCGACCTTTCGCAGTGCCGCGACCTAAGCCTCACAAAATCGCCTCGAATGCACTGCGCAACGTCTCGTGCCGGAACACAAAACCGCGGCTCAGCGCCTTGTTCGGCAGCACACGCTGGCCACCGAGCAGGAGCTCGTCGGCAACACCGCCACCGATCCGGCGGAGCAGGCTTGCCGGAATGCGAAACACCGCAGGCCGATGCAGGCGGCGGGCAAGCTCGTCGGTGAACTTTGCGTTGGTGACGGGGATTACGCTATTTGGCTTTACCCAGCGGCAGCAGATTGGCGATCTTCTCGCCGAGCTTCATCAGCGCGATCAGCCGCGGGCGCGGTACTTTCAGCATCTGCATGAACCAGTGGTCGGCGAGCTCGGTGAAGGCGAGCATCTCCTTCAGCCGCTTGGCTGCGACCGGGCTGATCGCGGGATCATCGGCGGCATCCGTCACGCAGGCCCGCAGGGCCGCGACTGCAGGATCGATCTCCCGCTCCTTGCGTCGCGCCGCGATCCGCGCCGCCACCTCCCAGATGTCGGTCTCCGCCTCGAAATGATCGCGGCGGTCGCCGAGGATCGGCACACGGCGGATCAAATTCCAGGCCAGGAGCTCCTTGATCGAGTTGGAGACGTTGGAGCGCGCCATGCCGAGCGTCTCGGCGATGTCCTCCGCCGTCATCGGCACTTCCGCGAGATAGAGCAACCCATGGATCTGGCTGACGGAGCGGTTGACGCCCCACTCGTCTCCCATGTCGCCCCAGTGCAGGATGAAGCGCTCGACCGTGGCAGGCAATTTCTTCTTACCTGTTATTTCTGTCATAACAGAAATATCTGACGATATCGATTTCCTGTCAAGTTATCCTTGAGGCCTCTGGCTTGCATACTGTTCCCGACATTTGCCTAAAAAGGGTTCAGGCGCGCGGAACAATGACCGGCCCGCGGCGTTTGTTCCGGTCGAGGCGGGGTCCAGAATGGCGCAAAAGTTCAGACAACAGCGAGACTTGTTCGATAGCGAGCGCAGTTTCAGGCTGTTGGTTGAGGGGGTTGCGGACTACGCCCTTTATATGCTCGATCCCACCGGCGTCATCACCAGCTGGAACATCGGCGGCCAGCGCATCAAGGGCTATTCGCCCGAGGAAATCGTCGGCCAGCATTTTTCGCGCTTCTATACCGAAATCGATCGCGCCAGCGGCAAGCCCGCCCGTGCGCTCAAAATCGCGCGGGAACAGGGCCGCTACGAGGAGGAAGGCTGGCGCGTCCGCAAGGACGGCACCTTCTTCTGGGCGAGCGTCGTGATCGATCCGATCTACGAGAACGGCGAGCTCATCGGCTTTGCCAAGATCACCCGCGACATCACCGAACGCCGCAACGCCCAGCTCAAGCTCGAGGCGATGCAGAAGCAGCTCGCGGAGTCCCAGAAGTTCGACGCGCTCGGCCAGCTCACTGGCGGCGTCGCGCACGACTTCAACAACCTCTTGATGATCATCAGCGGCAGCCTTCACGTTCTCAAGCGGAGCGCCGAGCCCGACGCCAAGCTCGAGCGTGCGATTTCCGCGATCGACACGGCCACCAAGCGCGGCGCCGCCCTAACTGCCCAGCTCCTGACCTTCGCCCGGCGGCAGAGCGTCAATCCCCAGGCAATCCGTTTCGACGAGCGGATCGAGGCGATCCGCGAGGTGCTCCATGCCGGTCTCGGCAGCACCGTGCGGCTCGCCTTCGACATCGATCGGAGCGTCTGGCCGATCAAGGCCGACGTCTCCGAACTCGAGACCGGATTGCTCAATCTCGTGATCAATGCGCGCGACGCGATGCCTGACGGCGGCACCGTGACGATCGGCGCCCGCAATGCGGTGCTGTCCGAGCCGCTTCACGCCGGCGAGTTCGTGGCCATCAGCGTTGCCGACACCGGCCTCGGCATCCCCTCCGACGTGCTCGACAAGATCTTCGAGCCGTTCTTCACGACCAAGCCGGTCGGCAAGGGCACCGGGCTCGGCTTGTCCCAGGTGCACGGCTTTGCCCATCAGGCGGGCGGCACTGTGAAGGTGACCAGCGAACTCGGCAAGGGCACGACATTCACCATTTTCCTGCCGCGCGAGACGAGCGAACCACAACGCGAAGCCGCCACCGCGCCCTCGCGCGGCAGCGGCACCGTGCTTTTGGTCGAGGACAATCCGGACGTCGCGCTGGTCAGCATCGGGCTTCTGGAGCAGCTCGGCTATCAGGTGCGTCGCGTCTCGGATGCCGAGGAGGCACTGCGCGAGATTGAACTCGACGGCGTCGACTTCGTGTTCTCCGACATCGTGATGCCCGGCAAGATGGACGGGCTCACCCTCGCCCACCGCCTGCGTCAGCTCCGCCCCGGCCTGCCGATCCTGCTCGCGACCGGCTACAGCGACGCGGCCTCCGACGTGCGCGGTGATTTCCCGATCCTGCGCAAGCCCTACGAGATCCATGAGCTCAGCGACGCCATCGCCAAGCTGCCGCGGT
This sequence comes from Bradyrhizobium sp. UFLA05-89, assembly GCF_059803475.1. NCBI lineage: Bacteria > Pseudomonadati > Pseudomonadota > Alphaproteobacteria > Hyphomicrobiales > Nitrobacteraceae > Bradyrhizobium > Bradyrhizobium sp. UFLA05-89. Next base: position 68,445 of record NZ_JBANBA010000004.1, read on the forward strand.
GAACCTACATCGTCGGCAACACCGAAAACGCTTCCCCTGCCCGCCGCAGATTCAAATCGTCCTCATCTGCTGTTTCGCTGGTGACGTTATCGACGCGCGAGGACGGCGGACCATGCCGGCACAAGGCGACCATTTCGGCGACGCGGGTCGGCGCTCCCGCAAACAGCGCCTCCACGCTGCCGTCGCGCCGGTTGCGCACCCAACCTTCCAGTCCGCTCGCGCTCGCCTGGTATTCGACCCAGGCGCGATAGCCGACGCCTTGCACGCGGCCGCGGATCATGACCTGGAGGATGGCCCGGCTCATCTCTTCGACCCGAGGAAATCGGCACTGCGCGCTTTCACATCATCCTCGCGCATGATGCGGCCCGTCAGCTCCGACGATGCGAGGCCTTTGAGGTTTTTCGGCGGCGTGCCCTCGCGTAGCGCCTTCAGCGTGGCGTGGACGGCCTGCGCTGCCGCAACGATCGGTGCGTGGCCTTGCAGCGCGACGCGCACACGCTGGCCGACTAGATAGTCGAGCGCGTTCAGTTCGTCCGGCGCGCCGCCCAGCACGATCGGCAGACGCGTGGCGGCTGCGATCGCCTCGAGCTCGGCGCGCGACTCGATGCCGGTGAAGAACAAGGCATCGACGCCGGTGGCCTCATAGGCCTGCGCGCGCCTGATGGTGTCCTCGATCGAGGTGACTGCGGCGGCACCCGTGCGGCCCATGATGACCAGCGAGGGATCGCTGCGGCCACCGAGCGCCGCCTTCATCTTGCCGACGCCCTCTTCCAGCGAGATGAGCTGTGTCTTTGCTTCGCCAAACGCCTGCGGCAACAGTGTGTCCTCGATGGTGAGGCCGGCGCAGCCGGCGGCCTCGAGCTCTTGCACCGTGCGACGAACATTGAGCGCGTTGCCATAGCCGTGATCGGCATCGACCAGCACCGGCAGCGCGGAAGCCCGCGACATCCGCCGCATCTGCTCGGCAAGTTCGGTGAGGGTGATCAGTGCGATGTCGGGATCGCCGAGCACGGCGAGCGAGGCCACCGAGCCGCCGAACATGCCCATCTCGAAGCCGAGATCCTCGGCGAGCCGGATCGAGATCGCGTCATAGACCGAGCCGGGACGGATGCAGCCCTGCCCGGTGAGGATCGATCGCAGTTTTTCGCGGCGTTGGCGGAAGGCCATGGTTTCCTCGCTGCCAGTTCCTCATCCTGAGGAGCGCGGAACGCGCGTCTCGAAGGATGAAGGCCCGGCTCTTGGCCTCGCCCTTCGAGAGGCGCACGAAGAGCGCGCTCCTCAGGGTGAGGGTCTACCGCCGTGGCGTTGGCGGTCACGCAAACTCCAGGATCAGCGCGTCCACCGCGAGGGTGGCGCCAGCGCTGGCGTGAATCTTCTTCACCGTGCCGTCGCGCTCGGCGCGCAGCACGTTCTGCATCTTCATGGCTTCAACGACCGCAAGCGTCTCTCCGGCCTTGACCTCCTGCCCTTCGGCGACTGCGATTGAGACGACGAGCCCGGGCATCGGACAGAGCAGCTTCTTGCCCGTGTCGGAGGCCGTCGTCACCGGCATCAGCCGCGCCGAAGACGCTTCCGTCTCTGTCCAGACATAGACCGGCACCTCGACGCCCTGATGGGCGAGCCGAACGCCATTCGGAATGGGGCGCACCTGCACGGCGATGAAATGGCCGTCGATGGTGCCCTGCCAGACTGGCTCGCCCGGCTTCCACGGCGATTCCAGCAGATGGCCATTGCCCGCCTTGCCCTCGGCATCGAGGAAACGCACCGCGATCGCCTCGCCTTCGCGCGCGATCTCGAGTGCGATCTCCTCGCGGTCGAGCCAGACGGCGCGGCGGCGCTCGCGCTGCACGATGCGGCCGCCGAGCTGGCCGGAAATCTGGCGCTTGCGCTCGCCGAGCACGTGATCGATGGCGGCGCCGACGGCGGCGATCCGCCGCGCTATGTCGCCTTCAGGCACGCGCGCCGAGAAACCCTTCGGAAACTCCTCGGCGATGAAGCCGGTCGAGAGCCGTCCTTCGCGCCAGCGCGGATGGTTCATCAGCGCGGAGAGGAACGGAATGTTGTGGCGGATGCCGTCGACATAGAACGCGTCGAGCGCAGTCGCCTGCGCCTCGATCGCTGCGGCGCGCGAGGGCGCGTGGGTGACGAGCTTGGCGATCATCGGATCGTAGTGAATTGAGATCTCGCCGCCCTCCTGCACGCCGGTGTCGTTGCGCACGGTGATGCCGTCCTTGCTTAGCTCCGCCGGCGGGCGGTATTTCACGAGGCGGCCGATCGAGGGCAGGAAGTTGCGGAAAGGATCTTCGGCGTAAAGACGCGACTCCACCGCCCAGCCGGTCAGCGCGACGTCCTTCTGCGCGATGGCGAGCTTCTCGCCGGCAGCGACCCGGATCATCTGCTCGACGAGATCGATGCCGGTGACGAGCTCAGTCACGGGATGCTCGACCTGGAGGCGGGTGTTCATCTCGAGGAAATAGAAGCTCTTGTCCTGGCCCGCGACGAATTCGACCGTGCCGGCGGAATCATAATTCACCGCCTTCGCCAGCGCGACCGCCTGCTCGCCCATCTTGCGGCGTGTGGTCTCATCGAGCAGCGGCGACGGTGCCTCCTCGATGACCTTCTGGTTGCGACGCTGGATCGAGCATTCGCGCTCGCCGAGATAGATCACGTTGCCGTGCTTGTCGCCCAGCACCTGGATCTCGATGTGGCGGGGATCGACGATAAATTTTTCGACGAAGACGCGGTCGTCGCCGAACGAGGCCTTGGCTTCGGCTTTCGCCAGATTGAAGCCTTCGGCGACCTCGCTCTTCGAGTGCGCAATGCGCATGCCCTTGCCGCCACCGCCGGCGGACGCCTTGATCATCACGGGATAGCCGATCTCGTCGGCAATGCGCACCGCATGCTTGTCGTCTTCGATGACGCCGAGATAGCCGGGCACGGTCGAGACTTTTGCCTTGGCAGCCGCCTTCTTGGACTCGATCTTGTCGCCCATCGCCGCGATCGCGCCCGGGTTCGGGCCAATGAACACGATACCGGCTGCCTCCAGCGCACGCGGAAATGCCTCGCGCTCGGACAGGAAGCCGTAGCCGGGATGCACAGCCTGCGCGCCCGTCTTGCGACAGGCCTCCACGATCCTCTCGATCACCAGATAACTCTCGGCCGCGGCCGGCGGCCCGATCAGGACCGCCTCGTCGGCCATCTCGACATGCAGGGCATCACGGTCGGCCTCGGAATAGACCGCGACCGTCTCAATTCCCATCCGGCGGGCAGTCTTGATGACCCGGCAGGCGATTTCGCCGCGATTGGCGATCAGGATGCGTTTGAACATGCTTTTCTTGGTTCTTCGACCTTGGGCGGGACCCCTCCCTCACCCGTTCGGGCTGATGGGACAGGGCCGTGACATGTCCGTGGTACAGCAAAATGGGCCGGAGGCAACGGTCTAAATCCGCTCGCCGCCCTGGCGTACCAGCGATCCGTGCCTGCCCTTATCGCCTTCCCAAAGCCGGCCTTATCGATCCCTATCTGCTATCGACCTTTGCGGCGCCTCGCACCAATTCGTGGACAAAGCCCAACTTCCCGATCACAGCCGGTGACAGGATGAAGGGATAGAGGTCGCGGGCGCCCATCGCCCGGTTCACGCTGTTGATGGCAAAGGTGAAGGGCAGCCATGCATTGACGAGCTTCTCGACATTAGCCGCCACATAGGGGTTGAAGCGGATCCGCGCCGTCAGCTCGCCGTCCCGATCGATCCTGGGGCGCACCTCCATGCCGAACTCGGCAGCCATCTCGAGCGTGTCGACGATGTGGAGGTAGTGGGCCCAGGTCTCGGCGAAGTCCTCCCAGGGATGCGTGGTCGCATAGGCGGAGACGTAGTTCTGCTGCCAGTCCGGCGGCGGCCCCTCTGCATAGTGGCGCTGGAGCGCCTGCCCGTAGTCGATCTGTTCGTCGCCGAACGTCGCGCGGAATTCGCCGAGCTTGCCACCGTCGCGCACCAGCACGTCCCAAAAATAGTGCCCGACCTCGTGACGGAAATGCCCGAGCAGCGTGCGGTACGGCTCACCCATCTCGAGCCTGCGCCGCTCGCGTTCGATGTCATTGGCTTCGGTGAGCGCGATCGTGATAAGGCCGTTGTCATGGCCGGTCATGATCCGCTGGCCGCTGAAGGGATCATCGGCAAGGAAGTTGAAGATCAGCCCGTGCGCGGGATCTTCTGCCCGCGTCGTCAGCGGCAGCCTCCATCGCAGAATCGAATAGAACAGCCGGTGCTTGGCCACCTCGAGCTCGCGCCAGCCGGCAAGCTGCGTCCGATCGGACAGGTCGGGCACCGTGCCGTTGTGCCGGCAGGCGCGGCAGTAGAGATCGCTGCTGCCGGGCTCGGTCAGCCAGTTGCAGGCGTCGAACTGGGCATTGGCGCACAACAGGCGGCCCTTGCCCTTGTCAGCCAGCGTCGTCCAGGCCGTCCCGTCGGGCTCGATTGCGGAGAGCATCTCTTTCTCGGGAAGGAAGGCAACCCGGTGGCCGCAGCGTTCGCAGGCGCGGTTCTCGAAATAGAGGACGTTGCTGCATGCCTGGCAGACAAATAACTTCAAGGTTTACATCCCCCGGCAGGAATCTCTTGGGTCTATCTTGAACCTATTTCGAACCCATTCTGGGCTCGGCGACGACGCTTCGCGACGTTAATCGTTCCTGCGAACGGAACAAATTCCTCGGGCGTGACGTTGATCCTCCGTCCACACTTCTCCGACATCATTCGCCCCTTCATCGTTGCTATGGGTAGCCATCGCGCCCGGACTGTGTGAGAATTGCTCCGGCACGTGCATCACAGCGGCCGACCCCTTGAACGATCCTTTGCCCGAGACCATCGCCGCCGAAAGGCTGCGCCAGCATCTGGATGAGATCGCCCGCGAGCGCGACAACGCCTATCGCGCGTTGCAGGAGCGCGGGGCTGAGCTTGCGCGCATCCAGCGCATCGCCGGCGTCGGTGGCCTTGAGATCGATTTCCGTGATGGCGTCAGGAACCGCCGCACCCCCGAATATCTCCTGATCCACGGCCTTCCGCCGGAGGCCGCCAGCGAGACCTACGAAGACTGGGCTGGCCGCATCCATCCCGAGGACCGCGAGCGGACGGTCCAGCACCTCTTCGGCGTCCTCAAAAGCGAGAGCGAAGATTATTCGGACACCTACCGCATCACCCGCCCCAACGACGGCGAAGTGCGCTGGATCCGCGTCGTCGGCAAGATCGAGCGCGATGCGGACGGCCGCGCGGTGCGGCTGGTCGGCGCGGACCTCGACGTCACCGACCAGATGCTGGCGCAGGCGACCTTACGGGAAAGCGAGGAACGCTTCCGCCTGATCGCCGATAGCGCGCCGGTGCCGATCTGGGTCACCAAGCTCGACCGCAAGCGTTCTTTCGCCAACCAGGCCTATGTCGACTTCCTCGGCCTGCCCTTCGAGGAGGCGATCGATTTCGACTGGCGCAAGGTGCTGCACCCGGACGACCTGCCGCAGGTGCTCCAGCAATCCGTGCAGGGCGAGGCTTCGCTAAAACCCTTCGTGCTGGAAGCCCGTTACAGGCGCGCCGACGGCCAGTGGCGCTGGCTGCGCTCGGAATCCCAACCACGCTGGGACCCCAATGGCAAGCATATCGGCTTCATCGGCGTCGCCCACGACATCACCGCCGCCAAGCAGGCCGAGATCGAGCTCAGGCAGCTCAACGAAACGCTGGAAGAGCGCATCACCGAGCGCACCTCGCAGCTCGAAGCCAACGAGGCCCGGCTGCGTGCGATCCTGGAGACCAGCAACCAGTACCAGGGCCTGCTCAACCTCGAAGGTGACCTGCTCTACGCCAACACAACGGCGCTCGCGGGTATCCGCGCCGCTCCGCGAGACGTCATCGGAAAGCGGTTCTGGGAGACGCCGTGGTTCACCGCGACCGAAGGCATGTCGGCGATGGTCCGTAACGCCTTCGATACGGTCCTGACGGGCGAAGCGGTGCGGATGGAGATGCTGCTCCGTCTTCCCATCGGCGAACGCTGGTTCGATTTCAGCATCCGCCCCTTGCTCGACCAGCACGGCAAGATTTCCGGCGCCGTGCCCGAAGCCGTCGACATCACCGAGCGCCGCCGCGGCGAGGAGGCGCTGCGCCAGTCGCAGAAGATGGAGGCGATCGGCCAGCTCACCGGCGGCGTCGCGCATGATTTCAACAACCTCCTCACCATCATCCGCTCGGCCACCGACTTTTTGCGCCGGCGCGAGCTGCCGGAGGAACGACGGCGGCGCTACGTCGATGCGATCTCCGAGACGGTCGAGCGCGCCTCGAACCTGACGGCACAGCTGCTCGCCTTTGCGCGGAGGCAGCCTTTGAAGCCGCAGGTCTTCAACGTCGGCATGCAGGTCGAAAGCGTGGCGCAGCTGGTACGGCCGCTGGTCGGAGGCCGCATCGAGATCGCGGTCGACGTGCACGATCCAGACTGCTTTACCATCGCCGACATCGCGCAGTTCGAGACCGCGCTGATCAACCTCGCCATCAACGCACGCGATGCGATGAAGGACGAAGGGCGCCTGACGATCGCGGTCCGCAAGCTCAAGGGCATCCCTGCCTTGCGCGCACAATCCGCGCGCAGCGGCGATTTCGTTGCGATCTCGGTCCACGACACCGGCTCTGGTATCGCGCCGGAAAATCTCGAGGCGATCTTCGAGCCGTTCTTCACGACCAAGGAGGTCGGCAAAGGCACCGGGCTCGGCCTCAGCCAGGCCTTCGGCTTTGCCAAACAGTCCGAAGGCGACATCGCGGTCGAGAGTAGCGTCGGACAGGGCGCGACCTTCACGATCTACTTGCCGCAGGCGCCGAGCCCCACACTGGCCGCGGAAGGAGCGTCGCTGATGAGCGAACCCGCCGCCACGGGACGTGGCTATCGCGTGCTGGTGGTCGAGGACAATGACGACGTCGGCCGCTTCTCCACAGAACTGCTCGAAGACCTCGGCTATGTCGTACGCCGCGTCGCGAACGCCAATGCGGCGCTGGCCATCCTTGGCGAGAACGAATTCGCCGTCGATCTCGTGTTCTCCGACGTCATCATGCCCGGCATGAACGGCGTGGAGCTCGCCGGCGTGATCCGCGATCGCTATCCGGGCCTGCCGGTGGTGCTCACCTCCGGCTACAGCAACGTACTCGCCGAAAGCGCCCATCGCGGCTTCGAGCTGATCCAGAAGCCGTATTCAGTCGAGTCGCTGTCGCGCATCCTGCGCAAGGCGATGGCGGAAAAGGTCTCGGTGGCGAGGTGAGCAGAGGCCATCACACCCAGTCGTCATCCCGGACAAGCGCAGCGAAGCGGAGCGCAGATCCGGGATCCATAACCCCAGGGATTGTGGCGCGAGCTGGCAACCGCCAATCTTCGCCAAACTTAATCCTTGGGTTATGGGTCCCGGCCTACGCCGGGACGACGGCGCAGTATTTGGCTGCCTGCCCGCACAACGACAACTGAACGACAACGCATCAGGAATCCCCATGAAACCCGCCCTCCTCTCCGCCTGGCAGACCTGGGCGTTGCTCTCCGCCTGCTTTGCCGCGCTGACTGCGATCTTCGCCAAGGTCGGGGTGGAGAACATCAACCCGGATCTTGCAACCTTCATCCGCACCATCGTGGTGCTGCTCGCCTTCTCGGTGCTGTTGTTCCTCACCGGCCAATTCACCGCGCCGTCGGCGATCTCGTCAAAAACCTGGCTATTCCTGGTCCTGTCGGGACTCGCCACCGGCGCGTCCTGGCTTTGCTATTTTCGCGCGCTCAAGCTCGGGCCGGCAACGCTAGTGGCTCCGATCGACAAGCTCAGCGTCGTGCTGGTGGCGCTGTTCGCCTTCGCGTTTCTCGGCGAGCGCCCGACCGCGCAGGGCTGGATCGGCATCGCCATGATCGGCGCCGGCGCGGTGCTGCTGGCGGTCAAGTTGTAACAACGCGCTCGCGCTGATGTGAGCGAACCAATCTGCTCCGACATCGGTTTCTCGCAGGGCGAATTCTGCGCCTCGATCGAGATTCGCAATGTCGAAGCGCAGTTTGAGCGAAGAGGTGCAAGCCGGCCGCGCGCTGGACGCAGCGAATTTCTTCCTCGCCGATGTCCGCGACGGGCTTGGGCCCTATCTTGCCGTCTATCTGCTCACCGAGCAGCAATGGGACGAGGCGCGTATCGGCATCGTGATGTCAGTTGCGACAGTCGCCGGCATCGTGGCGCAGACGCCCGCCGGCGCGCTGGTCGACGCAACCAGGGCAAAACGGCTCGTGATGGTCGTTGCCGCGGTCGTCGTGACGGCATCCTCGCTCTTGCTTCCGGTGTGGCCAGGCTTCTGGGCGGTCGCGGTCTCACAAGGGCTGGCACACACGTCGGCGGTCGTGTTTCCGCCCGTGATCGCCGCCATCTCGCTCGGCGTCTTCGGCCACAGCGCGTTCACGGCGCGGATCGGGCGCAACGAGACCTTCAATCACGCGGGCAATGCGGTCGCCGCCGCCATCGCCGGCGTTGCAGCCTACTGGTTCGGACCAAGCGTCGTGTTCTATCTCCTTGGCGCCATGGCGCTCGCGAGCCTCGTCAGTATTCTCTGCATCCCGGAACGCGCCATCGACCACGATCTCGCACGCGGCCTACACAACAGCGAGGCTAGCGAAGCCCGCGAGCAACCCTCGGGTTTCAGCATCCTCCTCACCTGCCGGCCGCTCCTTATCTTCGCAATCTGCGTCACGCTGTTCCACCTTTCCAACGCGGCGATGTTGCCGCTCGTCGGCCAAAAGCTTGCCCTCGGCGACAAACACCTCGGCACCAGCCTGATGTCTGCCTGCATCGTGGCGGCGCAAATCGTGATGGTGCCGTTCGCGATGCTGGTCGGCGCGAGGGCCGATCGCTGGGGCCATAAGCGCTTCTTCCTTGGCGCTCTCCTGATCCTGCCCATTCGGGGCGCGCTCTATACCCTTTCCGACAACCCGATCTGGCTGGTCGGCGTGCAGCTTCTCGACGGCGTCGGCGCAGGCATCTTTGGTGCGATTTTCCCCGTCATCGTCGCCGACCTCATGCGCAACACTGGCCGCTTCAACGTCGCGCAGGGCGCCATCATCACCGCACAAAGCATCGGCGCGGCCCTGTCCACGACGCTGGCCGGCCTGGTCGTGGTCGGCGTCGGCTATAGTGCGGCTTTTCTCACCCTCGGCGCCGTCGCCGCAATCGGCGCCATAATCTGCTTCGTCGCCCTCCCCGAGACGCGGTGTCCACAGTCGCGTCCGCAGGGGAAGACAGCGCAGCCGGCTTCGGCTATCGCTGCACAATAACCATCGAACGAGGACCACATTGCCGATCGCGCCGCATGCCGCCTATTGGGCCTGGAGCATCATCGTGCTTGCGACCGCAGGCGTCATCTTCCGTCCCTTTCGTCTGCCCGAGGCGATCTGGGCCGTGGCGGGCGCCCTGGCGCTGGTGCTGTTCGGTTTCCTGAGCTGGGACGACGCGCTGACCGGCGTCGAAAAGGGCGTCGACGTCTATCTGTTCCTGATCGGCATGATGCTGATCGCCGAGCTCGCCCGGCTCGAGGGCCTATTCGACTACCTTGCGGCGCTCGCCGTCGAATATGCCCGGGGCTCGCCGCAGCGGTTGTTTCTGCTGATCTACCTCGTCGGCACGCTGGTCACGGTCTTCCTGTCGAACGACGCGACCGCGATCGTATTGACGCCGGCGGTCTACGCAGCGACACGCGCGGCCGGCGCCCAGCCGCTGCCTTACCTGTTCGTCTGCGCCTTCATTGCCAACGCCGCGAGCTTCGTGCTGCCGATCTCGAACCCCGCCAACCTCGTGGTGTTCGGCGCGCACATGCCGCATCTGGCCGAATGGCTCCGCCTCTTCGCGCTGCCCTCGCTCGCCTCGATCGTGCTCACCTACGTCGTTCTCCGCCTCACCCAGCATCGCGCGCTGAAGGAGGAGGCCATCGAGCACAAGGTGGCACACAAGAAGCTCAGCCGTGGCGGCAAGCTGACCGCGATCGGCATTGTCGCGATCGGCATCGTGCTGATCACGGCCTCCGCGCTTGACAAGCAACTGGGCCTGCCCACCTTCATCTGCGGCGCGGTGACGACCGGCCTCGTCCTGCTGCTCAGCCGTCAGTCGCCCCTGCCGGTGCTGAAGCACGTGTCATGGAGCGTGCTGCCGCTGGTCGGCGGACTCTTCGTGATGGTGGAGGCGCTGATCAAGACCGGCGTGATCGGCCATCTCAGCGCGCTCCTGCATGAGGCTGTCGGACAATCCGTGCCCAAGGCCGCCTGGAGCGTCGGGATTGCGACCGCGATCGCCACCAACATCGCCAACAACCTGCCGGTCGGGCTCGTCGCCGGATCGATCGTCGCCAGCGACCACCTGCCGACATCGGTCGTCAGCGCCATCCTGATCGGCGTCGACCTGGGGCCGAATTTCTCGATCACCGGCTCGCTCGCCACCATCCTGTGGCTGGTCGCCCTGCGCCGCGAGAAGATTGAGGTCGGCGCCTGGCCGTTCCTCAAGCTGGGCCTGCTCGTCACGCCACCGGCCCTGATCGCGGCGCTCGCGGCCGCGATCAGGTGAGCGTGGTCAGTCATTATCGCAGCCCCGAAGCATGACGAGATCAGGTTCGGCACGGCCCTCGACACAAAAGTCGAAAACAACCCCATGCAAAGTAGCCGACGATCGTCGCGCCACGCCGTACGTATTTTCCGAAATAATTTGACACGTCGGGCAAATCAGAGGCACTATGCCATCATCGACGCAAGACACGACGGCTCGCCTGGGCTGAGCCGCCAGTATCCCAGCGTGCCGTTGCTTGAGTAGTCCTTCAGTCGTTGTCGTAACCATAGACCTCCGGCAGGATGAAGATCGCAGCGAGCAGACCGATCAGTGGGAAGATCGCGACGAACAGCGTGGCATTCGCCTGCCCGATCGCCGAGAACAGCGCGGGGAAGAGGAAGATTGCCAGGAACGATGGCAGCTTCACAAACATGTAGGCGAAGCCGCTCGCGGTGCCGCGATACTTCGGCTTGGCGACCATGGTCGGGATCGTCATGCAGTTCGAGGCATCCCAGTAATGACCCCAGAGCATGGCGGCCGCGGCGAACGGCAGCAGGATCTTGTTGTCGGTGTACAACGCAAAGGCCGCGACCAGCAGCGAGGCCAGGACGATGGAGAAACCAGCGATCGCGATGCCGCGATGGCCGAGCTTCGGCGTCAACAGCGGTCCGACCCAGCCGGACAGCGCGGCGAAGCAGAACAGCGCCATCGTCACCAGATTGTTGCCGAGGACGCTGGACACACCGACCATCACGAACAGCACCGGCAGGTAGAACGCGAAGGTCGAGAACTCGCTGCCTTGCGCGAAGCAGGCAATCCAGCCGTAGATCGTGGCGCGCCAGCGGATCGGATCCTTCTTGAGATCGGCGAGGAACGCGCGGGTGCTGACCTTCGGCACCTCCACGTCCTGATCCGGCAGCATCGCGAGATTGTCGTTGAACATCTCGCGGGCAACCTGCTTGGCTTCGCGGTAGCGTCCCTTCTGCACCAGCCACACCGCCGTCTCCGGCACGTCGTGCCGCATGATCAGGATGATCAGCGCGGGAAACGCACCGAGCCCGAGCGTCACGCGCCACAGCGTCTCGTGCTGCATGTCGATCAGGAGGAAGAGGACAATGACACCGATGGTGAGGACTTCACCAACTGCGAACATGAACTGCCAGCGGTTGCCCATGACCTCGCGCTCGCCCTTGGCCATGGATTCCATGATGTAGGTGTAGCCGGTCGAGATATCGGAGCCGAGCGGGATGCCGAGCAGGAAACGGATCACGACGAGCCAGCCGACGCTCGGCACGAAGGCCTGGGCCAGCGCCAACACGATGAACATCACCATCGTGACCAGGAACATCACGCGGCGGCCGATCTTGTCGGACATCCAGCCGCCGAGCAGTGCTCCGATCAGGGCGCCGCCTTGCGTGCCTGCGGCGGCGAGACCGAGCATCAAGGGATCGGGATTGTATTGCTCGCGGATGAAGATCAGCACGAAAGCGATCGAATAGAGATCCCAGGCTTCGACCAGGATCGAAGCCATCATCAGCCAGCCGACCTTGTTCCCCTTGGGACTGTAGTTGGTGATGAGGTAGCGGACCGCGGCCTCGCTCGCGGTCGGTTGTGGCATGGCCATCGTTGACATTTGTTTCTCCCTGTTCCCTAGAGTTGATGGGATCGATTTGGCGGCAGACTCGCTGCACCTCTCCCGCTTGCGGGGGAGGTCGGCGCGTGCAAACGCGCCGGGTGGGGGCTCTCTCCACACGGGGAGTATCTCCATCGCGGAGACACCCCCACCCCAGCCCTCCCCCGCAAGCGGGAGAGGGAGCGGACTTTCTCCGTGGTCGCAGTCAGACCCAATCTCATCGCCTTACGTGCCGAGCAGCGGCTCGATGCTGCAATCGAGCAACCGCGGATCGATTCCCGCCTCCATCCCGCCGAACATCGCATTCATGAAGTCGATCAGCGCGTCGCTGGCCTCCACCGCCGCTTCAACGCGGCGATTGGCGATGGCGTTCAAGATGTCGAGATGGCGGTCGATGGTGCCGGACAGGTCGGTCTGCCCCGGCATGTGGCGGTGATGGATGAAACCGATGCGACGATAGAGCGTGTGCAGCGGCCGCATCGTATGCGCGAGGAACGGCTCGCCGCCAGCCTCCAGGATCAGCGCGTCGATGCGGCGGTCGAGACTGTTGAACTCGTCCAGCGTCAGCTTGGCCCGACGCTCGCGCAGCACGCGTTCGATATGCAGGGCCTGGTTGCGATGCGACAGGCTGGCGCGATCGGCCGCGAGGCGGATCACGAAGCGCTCCATGTCGCGGCGAAGGCCCAGCAGCATGCGCTCGCGCGCCAGATCGATCGGCGCGACCTGCAAGCCATGACGCGGGCGAATGATGATCAGCGTGTCGGCGGCAAGCGTGTTGACGGCGTGGTGCACCGGCGTGCGGCCAAAGCCCGTGATGTGCTGCAATTCGAGCATGGTCAGGAACTGACCCGGCCTCAGCTCGCAATTGACGAGCAGATCCTCGATCTTCTGATAGGCCAGCTCGACGAAATTGACGCGGTTGCGCCGGCCGATTGCGCCTTCCCGCTCCGGATTGACCAGCTCGAGCGCGCGTTTGCGCCGCACCATGTTTTCCTCCCATCGACCCCGCCTCGTCCCCGGGTGAGATCGCGTCTTGTTTGTGACATGCATAAAACATGTTGTGATATATTACAAGTGGGCGTATGACAGCGCACCAAGCTGCGGGGCAACCGTGGCAGGAGACCAAGGAAGAACAACAAGACGCGCTACTGCGCCGTTGGACGGGAGGATGTTGCCGTGAAGATCACGTCGATCGAGACGTTGCGCACCGAGGAATTCGCCAATGTGATCTGGGTGCGCGTCCACACCGATGCCGGCGTCATCGGCTTGGGCGAGACCTTCTATGGCGCAGGCGCCGTCGAAGCGCAGATCCACGACACCTTTGCCGGCCGCCTGCTCGGCCGCAATCCCCTCCATATCGAGGCGATCCATCGCGACATGCTCAATCTGCCGATGGCGCAGTCCTCGACCGGCGTCGAATATCGCGCGGCCTCCGCGATCGACATCGCGCTGTGGGACCTCTTCGGCAAGGTCTGCGGTCAGCCCGTGCACCAGATGCTCGGCGGCCTCTGCCGCGACAAGCAGCGCATCTACAACACCTGCGCCGGCACCAAATATGTCCGCTCCACCAACATCCGCCCGGTCTCGAACTGGAATCTCGGCGAGGTGCAAAGCCCCTATGAGGACCTCGACGCCTTCATGAACCGCGCCGATGCGCTGGCCGAAAGCCTTTTGGAAAGCGGCATCTCGGCCATGAAGATCTGGCCGTTCGATCCCGCGGCGCAGGAGAACAATGGCCTCTTCATCACCGCGGCCCAGATGAAGAAGGCGATCGAGCCATTCGAGAAGATCCGCAAAGCCGTTGGCGACAAGATGGAGATCATGGTCGAGCTCCATTCGCTCTGGAATCTGCCGACCGCAAAACAGATCGCGCGGGCGCTCGAGCCGTACAAGCCGACCTGGTACGAGGATCCGATCCGGATGAACTCGCCGCAGGCGCTCGCCGAATATGCGCGCTCGACCGACGTCTGGGTCTGCGCCAGCGAGACGCTCGGCTCGCGCTTCCCCTACAAGGACATGCTCGACCGCGACGCCATGCATGTGGTGATGGCGGATTTGTGCTGGACCGGCGGCCTCACCGAGGGCCGCAAGATCGCTGCGATGGCGGAGACCTATCACCGCCCCTTTGCACCGCATGATTGCATCGGCCCGGTCGGCTTCATCGCCGCGATCCACATGTCGTTCAGCCAGCCCAATACGCTGATCCAGGAATCTGTGCGCGCCTTCTACAAAGGCTGGTACAATGAACTCGTCACCATGATGCCTGTGATCAAGGACGGCTATGTCTTCCCGATGGAAGGGCCAGGACTTGGCGTCGACCTCCTACCTGCGGTATTCGACCGGTCGGATCTCACCGTGCGCCGCTCCAACATTTGAGGAATTTTAGATGAGCACTACCCTGTTCGATCTCTCCGGCCGCACCGCGCTCGTCACCGGCTCCTCCCGCGGGCTCGGCCGCGCGATCGCGGAGGGCCTGGCGAAGGCCGGCGCCAAGCTGATCATCAACGGCGTCGATCCGAAGCGTGTCGAGCAGGCGGTCGCCGAGTTTCGCGCCGCCGGGCACAAGGCTGAAGGCGCCGCCTTCAACGTCACCGATGAGCCCGCGATCGTCGCCAGTTTCGAGCGCTTCGATCGCGAGGGGCTCGCGGTCGACATCCTCGTCAACAATGCCGGCATCCAGCACCGCAAGCCGCTGGTCGAGTTCACCACCGACGAATGGCGCAAGGTGATCGAGACGGACCTGACCAGCGCCTTCGTGATCGGCCGCGAAGCCGCCAAGCGGATGATCCCGCGCAAACACGGCAAGATCATCAACATCGGATCGCTCGGCAGCGAGCTGGCGCGACCGACGATCGCGCCCTACACCGCGGCCAAGGGCGGCATCAAGAACCTCACCCGCTCGATGGCGGTGGAATGGGCCCAGCATGGCATCCAGGCCAACGCGATCGGTCCGGGCTACATGCTGACTGACATGAACGAGGCGCTGGTCAACAATGCTGATTTCAACAATTGGCTGATGGGGCGCATCCCCTCCAAGCGCTGGGGCAAGCCCGACGAGCTGGTGGGCGCCGCGGTCTTCCTCGCCTCCGACGCATCGACTTACGTCAACGGCCAGATCATCTATGTCGATGGCGGCATGATCGCCGCGATGTGATCGCGCCCCGCAACTGAACGAGCTGGAGGAGTACCCATGCGCGCCGTCGTCATTCACGCACCGAAGGACCTGCGGATCGACAGCTTTGCCGATCCGGCGCCCGGCCCCGGTGAAGTCCGTGTGAAGATCGCCAATGGCGGCATCTGCGGCTCCGACCTGCACTACTATCACCATGGCGGCTTCGGCACCGTGCGAATCCAACAGCCGATGGCGCTGGGCCACGAGATTGCCGGCGTCGTTGCCGCAGTCGGTGAAGGCGTCTCGCGTGTGAAGCCCGGCACGCGGGTCGCGGTCAATCCGAGCAAGCCGTGCGGCCAGTGCCTGCATTGCCAGGAAGGCATGCGCAACCAGTGCCTCGACATGCGCTTCATGGGCAGCGCGATGCGCAATCCCCACGTCCAGGGCGGCTTCCGTGAATACGTCACCGTCGACGCCGCGCAAGCCGTGCCGATCGCCGAAAAGCTGTCGCTTGCTGAAGCCGCGATGGCCGAGCCGCTTGCCGTGTGCCTGCATGCCGGCAAGCAGGCCGGTCCCCTCCTCGGCAAGCGTGTCCTGATCACCGGCTGCGGCCCGATCGGTGCGCTGATGATCTTGGTATCGCGCTTTGGTGGCGCCGCCGAGATCGTGGTCACGGACGTGGCCGACGCGCCGCTGGCGGTCGCCAGGAAGCTCGGTGCCACCCATGCCATCAACGTTGCGAACAACGCCGCGGCGCTCGATCCGTGGCGCGCCGGCAAGGGCGTGTTCGACACGCTGTTCGAGGCGTCCGGCAACCAGGCGGCGCTGCGCACCGCGCTCGACCTGCTTCGCCCCGGCGCGACCATCGTGCAGCTCGGACTCGGCGGCGAGATGACGCTGCCGATCAATTCCATCGTCGCCAAGGAGCTGCAGCTCCGCGGCACCTTCCGCTTCGATCCGGAGTTCGAGCTGGCGGTGCGGCTGATGGGCGAAGGCCTGATCGACGTGAAGCCGCTGATCTCGGCCTCGCTGCCGTTCGAGAACGCGGTCGCCGCCTTCGAGCTCGCCAGCGACCGGTCCCAGTCGATGAAGGTGCAGCTGACTTTCTGAGGCGCCCGGCGACTACTGGCCCTCGATCAGGCGATCACTGACCAGCCGCACGGCGCCGCGGTTCCAGGAATAGTCGGCGCCCATGCGCAAGCCGCTGTCGCCGCGCGCGACGACAGCGCCGGTCCTGACGTCCCGGACCTGGAATCCAATCGTATACTCGGTGCGGCTGACGCGCCGTACCACGCCGATCAGTGACTGGTCCGCCCCGAGCTTCCCGGCGATTTCTGCGTCACAGCCGCCGCAGTCGCGCAGCGCGTGGCGCGCAGCCGCCTCCCCGCTCGCGCCACTGACGTCGACCAGGCGGTAGCGGCCGGATTGCGCGAGGCGATCGCGCACGCCGTTCGTGACCTCGGCCAGATGCGCGGTGTCGGACTCGCTCAGGCCCGCTGACGGTGCGGCCGTGGTGTCCTCGAGCTCGAAAGCGAACACGGCAAGCGCTATCGGCGCGGGCTGCGCGAGCGCTGCAATCACCTCGCGGGAGACGAACGCCTCGGCGCGATCCCAGGCTTCGTCGTTGTCGCCGCGGAACGTGTAGAGCTTCTCGAACAGCACCTTTTTGGCGCCGATATCGATCACCGCCACCCTCGCCCACTGCACCAGCGTGCTCGTCTTCTGGACGCCGCCGACCACCCTGAATTTTGCATCGGCCTGTCCGGCGGGCGCGAGCTGATAGCGTTTGTCCGCCTCGACATCCCGCCGCAGCGCGACCATGAAGGCGCCGAGCCGCTTCTCGTGGGCGGCGGTCTGGTCGACCGGCTCGCCAGACGTATCGAGATAGCCGAAGTCCTCGATGATCACACCGACCGGCGCTGCCATAGCCGCCTCGGTGCCCGCACTTGCCGGTCGGACACCCAGCAGCACAGCGATCAGAAGAGCTGAAAGGATCAACCGGGAGAGGTGCATGAACGGGCCTCGCGTCATGGAGCGGACCAGCGATGTTAGGCCGGCAACCTCAGGCGATGCAGCGGCGCCCATCCCGGCCGATGCCGGGAAAATTTCACGACGTTGCACCGCGGTAACGTGTAGCGCTTTTCGCCGCTGGCGTTCTGCCGTTTAATGCGGACGGGACAATACCGTCCGCGCCAGGTGCCCGCCGATGTGGAACCGCCCGAGATTCGATCTCAAGGTCCGTCTGACGTTGCGCGTAGCCGCCGTATCGGCCGCGTGCTTCGCAGCGATCTCCGCCTATTTCCTCATTACGGCCGACCGCGCGGTGCATGCGCGCATCGACGGGATCGCCGCCATCGTGGCGAAGACGCTGGAGCTGCAACAGGGCAAGACCCAGTGGGTGAATAGCCCGCGCTCGGACTTTCCGAACCTCGACCCCGTCTCGGCCTTCGTAATGACGCCCGGCCTGTGTCTCGCATTCCGTGGAGCGAACGGAGAGATGCTCCAGCGATTCTGTAGCGGCGCGCCGAACCCGGCGAGCGTGCCGCCGCAGGCGTTCGCGGCTTTCTATCGCAACGTATTCGACCCGGGCCGCGAAGCGGCACGGCCTGTGATCGCGCGGGGAGCGAAACTCGGTGACGCCGTGGTCTGGTTTGATCCGGCGGTGCAGACCGCGGAGGCCTGGCACGAGGCTGGTCGCCTGATGACCGTGCTTGCAATCACGCTGCCGCTGCTCTGTGCCCTGGTCTACGCAGCTCTGGCGCGCGCGCTGCGTCCGACTCAGGTCGTTCGCGCCGGCCTCGAGCGCATCGCCGCCAACGACCTCGACGCACGGCTGCCGCCCTTCGACCTTGCGGAGCTCTCCGCCGTCCGCGACGTCTTCAATCATCTTGCTGCGAGTCTTGCCACAGCGCTGTCCGAGCGCAGCGAACTGACGCGCAGGCTGATCGCGCTCCAGGACGAGGAGCGCCGCCATCTCGCGCGCGAGCTGCACGACGAGTTCGGCCAGTCGCTCGCCGCAATCCGCGCGCTCGCCGCATCCGCCCGTCAGACCGCGGCGCAGGACTGCCCCGCCTTGCTGGGAGAGTGCGACAGCATTGCCCGGACCACGACCGACATGATGGAGACGCTGCGCGGCGCGCTGTTCCGCCTGCGCCCGCCCGATGTCGACGAGCTCGGCCTCGTCACGAGCCTCGAAGGCCTGGTGTCCGGATGGAACGGCCGCAGCCGCGGCCGGCCGCGCTTCGATATCCGCTTCGAGGGCAACTTCGAGAGCCTCCCCGCTTCCATCAGCGCCAATCTCTACCGCATCGTGCAGGAGGCGCTCACCAACGCGGCCAAGCACGCCGGCGCCACGAAGGTCAGCCTGCATCTGGCGATGGGCGCAAACGAGATCGCGCTCGCCATCGACGACGACGGCCGGCCGAGCGATGCCGCCGTCAAATCCGGCATGGGCCTGCTCGGCATGCGCGAGCGCGTCGCGGCGATGCGCGGCCGGCTCAGCTTCACGGCCGGACCGGACGGCGGCTCCGCCTTGCGCGTCGCGATTCCGGTCATGCCTGCCGACGCGCAGCTCGAAGCTCTGGAGGATGCGGCATGAGCGAGGCCGACTGGGCCATCATGTTGGTCGACGACCACGCCGTCGTCCGCGAGGGCTATCGCTCCGTCCTGCAGAAGCAGCCGGGACTGCGCGTCGTCGCCGAGGCCTCCGACGGCGCGGAAGCCTATCGGCTGTTCAAGGAAAGCCCGCCTGATCTCATCATCATGGATCTGAGCATGCCGGGGATCGGCGGCCTCGAGGCCATCAGGCGGATCAGGCAGTGGGACAAGGCCGCAAAAATCCTCGTCTTCACCATGCATCAGAACGCCGGCTTCGCCGTGCAGGCGATCCGCGCCGGCGCGAGGGGCTATGTCACCAAGACCAGCCCGCCGGAGACGCTGGTGCGCGCGGTGATGGACGTGCTCGCGGGGCGGGTCGCGATCAGCCCCGACATCGACCACGAGCTCGCGCTGAGCCGGCTTGCCGGCGAGAGCTCGGCGACCGACGTCCTCACGGCGCGCGAATTTGAGGTGCTGAGGCTTCTGCTCGCCGAACGCTCAACCGAGGAGATCGCCGAGACGCTGCACGTCAGTCCCAAGACGGTCGCGAACCTGCACTCCCTGATCAAGGGCAAGCTCGGCGTCGAGTCGGATATCGAGCTCGTCAGGCTGGCGCTGCGCCAGGGCATTTTGACCCAGATCGATCTCGGCGAGGTCTGAACCGTCGCGGCTCAAACGAGGTAGCGCGTCAGATAGCCTTCCATCGCATAGAGCGCGCACAGCGCAAGGCTCGACCACACCGCGGCGCTGAAATAGAGCGCCATCCAGGCAAGCTCGCCCTTCCAATGCGCGACGTCATGCGTCACGACCCAGCGGGTGGCGACGTCATGAAGGCCTTCGAGCAAGCCGAGCAGCCTGCCGCCCTCGGGATGCCCCGCCCGCCAGCGGCTGAGATACATCGGCACGTCGACGGTGACGAGGAAGGCGAGGAAGCAGGCGATGCCGATGATGCCCGCGAGCAGCGCCCAGCGCACCGATCCCTGGAATTCCGGCATCAGCCGACACAGCGCGATGCCCGCCAGGAAGAACGTCACCGCCCACAGCGAGTTCTCGATCGCGTTGTAGAGATAGTTGGTGGTTACAACTGCGTACCAGGAGAAGCACTCGGCGATGATGATCACGGGCACGATGATCCACGCGATGTTCACCGCGGTCTCCGCCCCCGTCATGCCGCCGAGCTGATGCAGGATAATGGCCCATTGCGCGGCGAAGCAGACTTCGGCCACGGTCGCGACCGAACGGCCGACAAACACGCTCGAAAGCCAGGTGTCGAACAGGCAGATGCGCTGCACGTCGGCGCGCGGCAGGAACGAACGGAACGCGCAGCCGAACACATAGCCGGCGCAGAGCAAGAACATCAGCCCGATGTTGGAGCCGCCGCCGACGCTGTCGGTCGGAGTCGGATAGAACTCGCGGTACAGCATGAACCAGACGAAAATGTTGACGCTGCTGACAAGCGTCAGGCCCCCCCACCACCACGCCAGAGGATTCGACCGCGCCTGCCACTGCAACATAAATCGCTCCACATAAGTCGATTTGACATCTAGCGGTAGCAATTCTGTCATAAAGCGGTAACGTGAGGCGACAAAAATCTGCGTGACGGCACTGTCATAATTGCGCTGTGCGCTGTCACAATTCACGACAGCGATGCGCTCTCGCCGGGGGCACCTCTTTCGAAGCACCCCCCGACTGACAGCGCTCAGCCCTTCAGGCTGGCCACATACGCTGCAAGCTTGTCCAGCGTCTGGTAGCCTAGCTCGACGGCGCCGAAGCCGATCACGGTCTCGCGCTGCGCGGCCGTCGGGTGCAGTTGCCGCAGCGTCAGCACGGTCTTGTCACCATGGGCATCGAAGGTGACCGTCATGCGGAACATGCCGGGGTCCTCGTCCTTGTCCGCGCCGTGATCGACCTCGATCAGCCGCGGCTTGTCGATGCGCAGGAAGCGCATGCGGTTCGGATAGACCGTGCCGTCAGGTGCGATCATGTCGAAGCGCCAGACCCCGCCGACGCGAACGTCGATCTCCTTGCTTTCGATCCGGAAGCCCGCCGGTCCAAACCATTGCGGCAGATGCCTTGGGTCGGACCACGCCTCGAACACCAGCTCGCGCGGCGCGTCGATGACACGCGACAGCACGATCTCACGATCGAGCGACCATTGCGATAGAGCTGGGTTGGCTGAGCTAGTCATTACGCGAAACCTTTCCCTTGGTTGTCGGCGACGGGCGCTTGCCGCCCCGCCCCTTCCTGGTCGTCTTCAACGTCATCACATAGGCCTCGAACCGGTCGAGGCGCGCTTCCCAGATCGCCCGCTGCTGCTGGAGCCAATCCTCCGCGCCCGCCATTGCCTCCGGCCGCAGCCGGCAGGTGCGCACGCGTCCGGACTTTTCGGACACGACGAGGCCACTCTCCTCGAGCACGCGGATGTGCTTCATGAAGCTCGGCAGCGCCATTGCGAAGGGATCGGCGAGCTCGCCGACCGACGCCTTGCCGGCGCACAGCCGCATGACGATCGCCCTGCGCGTGGGGTCCGAGAGCGCGCCGAAGACCTGGTCGAGTCGAGACAATTGGTTAGCCATGTGGATAACTATAGATCAAACGCCGACCGGCGTCAATTATTGTTAGCCGCCCGGCTTACTTTCTCACCACAGTCGCGGAACCCTTCCCCGCGCAATCGTGAATTGGGAGGCGCGACATTTGCCGATAAGAGTGAAGCGGGGGCGATTCGAACTGATCATCAGACCGCGTGCACTCTCCTGTTCACTCACCGCGCCCTGCCATCAGCCGGCGGTCCCTTGCCAAGGCCGCGCTGCTGCCATTCGCATTTGGATTCGCCCGCCTCGGCCACGCGGACTCCGACATGATACCTATGTTGCGGGACATCGTGGCGACTGAGCTCGCGTCGACGGCGACGCCGGATCATCCCGGTGGCCTTTCCGCCGCGCTCTATGCGGGCGGTCACGTCGACTTCTTCAACTACGGCCTCGCCGACGACGCCACCAGGCGTCCGATCACATCGGACACGCTGTTCAACCTCGCATCCCTGCGAAAGACCTTTGAGGCGACGCTGGTCGCGCTCGGGGTGCGCCGCGGCGAATTGCGGCTCGACGAGCGCGTGGCGATGTACCTGCCCGAACTCGACAGCGACTACATCCGCCGCGTCACGGTCGGCGAACTCGTCACGCATACGTCTGGATTGTTGCTGCCGACGGATCATCCGCCGTGGCCGAACGAGTCGTTCGGCTTTGCACAGTTCCTCGACATGCTCAACGCCTGGACGCCACCAGAGGGCATCGAGCCCGGCAAGCAGCGCATCTACACCCATGCCGGTTATGTGTTGCTCCAGCTCGTGCTCGAGCGCCGCTATCGTATCCCGGT
This sequence comes from Bradyrhizobium sp. UFLA05-89, assembly GCF_059803475.1. Classification (NCBI taxonomy): domain Bacteria; kingdom Pseudomonadati; phylum Pseudomonadota; class Alphaproteobacteria; order Hyphomicrobiales; family Nitrobacteraceae; genus Bradyrhizobium; species Bradyrhizobium sp. UFLA05-89. The sequence continues at coordinate 90,731 of NZ_JBANBA010000004.1, forward strand.
CTCCGAGTTGATCGCAAACCGCATCCTGAAGCCGCTCGGCATGAGCTCGACATTCGTGCCGGAACGCGCGTCCGACAATCGCGCGATGCTGAGTGATGCGCAGATGGCGCGCGCCGTGCAGGGCTATTCCGATCAGGGCACGCCGATCGGTGCGCCCGGCAATCAGCAGAGCTATTTCGACTTTCCGGGCACTGGCCAGATGTTCTCGTCGGCGCGCGATCTCTCGATCTTCGTCGCGGCCTGCGCGGACGGCAGGTCGATCGAGCCCGAGCTGCGCGAGGCCATCCGGATGACGCAGCACGAGAGTTTTCGCGTCGACGAGAAATTCGGCCAGGCCATGGCCTGGGAAACCGTGCATCTCGATGGTGTGACGGTCCTCGACAAGCCGGGCGGCCTCAACAACGCCTCGGGCTATATCGGCCTCGTGCCCACGCGCAGGCTCGGTATCGTCCTGCTCGCCAATCGGGGCGAGTATCCGCATGAGATCGCGCGCTACAAAATTCTACCCACACTGGCGCGGCTGGTCTCGGGGCGGTGAGGCGCCGGGCGCACACGAAAAAAGCCCCGGCTGAGCCGGGGCTTTCATCAGATCTGCCCGTGTGGACGTTCAGTACCTCGCGACGACCGGGCCGCCGAACTTGTAGTTCACGCCGACGCGGACGATGTTCGATTTGAGATCGACCGAGTGGGTGAAGGTCTGGGTGGGCATCGGAAAGGCGGCGCCACCGAAGCCGAGTGCGCTGAGATTGCTGCTGGTCATGCTGGCGCGACCGAGGTCGACGTAGAGATATTCGGCCTTGAGTGACCAACCATTGCCGACCGCGTACTCGCCGCCGAGACCCGCGGTCCAGCCGACGCGCGTGTCGCGGATCGCGCCGGATTCGGTCGCGGACGCGAACGTGTCGGTGAAGGAGAAATTGGCCTTGACGTCGGCGATCGCGGCGCCGCCGGTGGCGTAGATCAGCCAGTTCGGCGTGGCGAGGAAGCCGATGCGACCGCGAATGGTGGCAAGCCAGTCGGAAGAGACCGATGAATTGATCGTGAAGCTGGTCGGGGCGCAGCAAGGATAAAACGCGGTGCCGCTCGAGCTGCCCTTGAAGCCGAAATAGTTGATGTCGCCTTCGAGGCCGAACACCGCACTGTTGACTTGCCAGTTGTAGCCGGCCGTGAAGCCGCCGGTTACACTGGAGCTGTTGATGTGCTGCGCGCCTACGGTGCCGATGGCAGTCACGCTCGAATCCGCGAAGTAATCGGCCACCGGGAATAGGGTCGTCGTGCTCGGGTCCGAGCTGCCCCACTGCCCGCCGACATTGCCGCCGATGTAGAAGCCCGTCCAGTTGTAAACCGGCGCCATCACGGGCGCCTTGGTGTAGCTCGGCGCGAGGTCGGCCGCGAACGCGGACGCGGTTCCAAACAGGGCCAGCGAAAGCGCCAGGGCAATTCTCTTCATTTCAATCTCCAGCTCTTCACGCGAGCGATGCGCGTCCCGAAGCATCCGGGCATCCGGCCGGAAGCGTCCGGCGCAGGATCGGGAATAATCTCCGCACGCGTTGCCGTCTTGTTCTGAGGCGCACTTCGCTTGGACTGGGACGAACTCATGGGATCATTGCGCGATGGGTGTTGCCGATCAGGCACATTCCAGTGCAACCCACGCCAATCGCACCACGCCTGCAGCGACAATCCCGTGCAGGTTCGAATTGGCTCGAGGCGCCCTCGGCCTCACACCGACCGTGTCAGCCCGCCATCGACGCGAATATTCTGCCCGGTGATGTAGGCGGCGCCATCGGAGGCGAGGAACGAGATCGTCGCGGCGATCTCCTCGACCTTGCCATAGCGCTTCATCGGCACGCTCTCGCGGCGCGCGTCCGTCGCCGGCAGGCTGTCGATCCAGCCCGGCAGCACGTTGTTCATGCGGATGTTGTCGGGAGCGTAGGTATCGGTAAAGATCTTCGTGAAGGCGGCAAGGCCGGCGCGGAACACCGCGGAGGTCGGAAACATCGCGCTTGGCTCGAACGCCCAGGCAGTCGAGATGTTGATGATCGCGCCCTGCTTCTGCGCCTGCATGATCGGCGTGACCAGCCGCGTCGGGCGGACCACGTTCAGGAGGTAGGTGTCCATGCCGGTGTGCCACTGCTCGTCCGTGATCTCGACGATCGGCGCGCGCGGCCCGTGGCCGGCGCTGTTGACGAGCACGTCGATGCGACCCCACTTTGCCATGGCGCCATCGACCAGGCGCTTGAGATCGTCGTTGGACTTGTTCGAACCGGTGATGCCGAGCCCGCCGAGCTCGTTCGCAAGAGCCTCGCCCTTGCCGGACGAGGACAGGATCGCAACGCGAAACCCGTCGGCAGCAAGCCGCCGTGCAGCGCCCGCCCCCATGCCGCTGCCGCCTGCGGTGACGAGTGCGACTCTCTCTGCTGCCATGTTGATCCCCGGCTTTGTCATGACTTGACGGCAGGTTTAAGCGCCGCCCGTCCGGACGTATAGTCCGATCACGAGGCCCTGCACACGATGATTGACCATGGGTGACCTGCAAATCCGCGCCATGCGCGCCGACGACATCGCGCTCGCCGTGGACTGGGCGGCGGCCGAAGGCTGGAATCCGGGGTTTTCAGATGCCGGCTGCTTCGCCGTCGTCGACCCTTCGGGTTTTCTCATCGGAGAAATTGACTGCACACCGGTCGCCACCGTCTCCTGTGTCAATTACGACGATCGCTTCGCCTTCCTCGGCTTCTACATCGTGCGTAGCGAGCTGCGCGGCCGCGGCTACGGCTTGCGCATCTGGAACGCGGCGATTGCGCATGCGGGCGCGCGCGTGATCGGGCTCGACGGCGTCGTCGCGCAGCAGGACAATTACAGAAAGTCCGGCTTTACGCTCGCCTACGCCAATATCCGCTATGGCGGGATCGTCGCCGCACCGGCACAGCCCACCGACGTCGTCGCGCTCGAGACGATTCCGCTGGCGCTGATGGAGGCGGACGACGCCACCGTCTTCCCGGCCCCGCGCAGCGCCTTCCTACGCGCCTGGGTCAGTGCGCCCGGCCATATCGGCCGCGCGCTGATGCGCGATGGAAATCTTGCCGGATGGGGCGTGATCCGCCCCTGCCGACACGGCCACAAGATCGGCCCGCTGGTCGCCAACGACCGCGCCGGCGCGGAGGTTATCATGCGGGCGCTGCTCGCCGGCTCAGGCGGCGGCGAGGTGTTTCTCGATGTCCCCGGCGGCAATCGCGAGGCGATCGCGCTGGCAGAAAGTTTTGGCCTTGCACCGACCTTCGAGACGGCGCGCATGTACACCGGCCCGATCCCACCGCTGCGGCTCGACCGGGTCTTCGGCGTCACCAGCTTTGAGCTCGGCTAGCGGCTGGCCTGCGCGCGCGGTGGTAACGAAGACGGCGCGCTCAGTAACAGCGCATGATGTTGACGGTCTGATCGCCGCTGCGACCGGGCACCGTCACGGTCTCCGTGGGACAGCTCGGCACATAGGGCCGATCCGACGGCACGACGTTCGGCGGATAGCGGTGGGTCCAGTCCCAGGGCACGTCATAGGTGTAGGTGTAACGGACGTCATTCGAGAGCGGCTGCACCATATCGGCAGCATAGGAGTCGCTCGCGGGAGGCCCGTAGAAGAAGCCACCGCCGCCCGGCCAAAGAACAAACGAATTCCGGCGATGGAACCGCGCCGACGGCATGATCGGCGGATGCACCGCCGGTGCCCCGACCACGCCACGGGCCGCGACGCCGCCCGATCTCGCAAAACTGTTGCTGGAGGCAAGAAGCAGCGCGGCTGCGCTCAGCGAGGCGAGCAACGCCCCATATGATCTATACGTCATGGTACGCACCAACTCGTTTGGCCTTGCGATGCTGCTCCCCGCCAGCACGCTAGGCCGAGCCGTCGGCCCCCCGCAAACCTATAATTAATTGTTGGTTAAGGCACGGGATTAACGGTGCTGGTTCCGCACCTCATCCCCCGGAGATCCTGACCGTGACGGCGCGCACGCGCGCGATCCGATCATCGGTCGCACAAGCTTCGAAACGGCCACTTTCGAAACGACCACGATCTGCACGACCGATATTCGGCTCGCGAGTTCCGTTGCGCCTCCCAAGACGCCCTGCGAGGGACGCGCTTCGTATTCCACGAATTTCAGATGGTGCCCATCAGCAGTCGGACACGCGGGAACCTGGCTCGCCCAGCGCGTCATCCCTACGGTGATACCCATTCCGGTTTTGCAATTTGTTTCCGGCGACTTATCTGCTTCAACCTCCATGCGCGTTATTTCGAAAGTGCTCCGAGCGAAAAATCAGACTCGCGAGAGCAGAATTGAGCCTTTGGTTTTGTTGCGATGAAGGCGTTTGGATGAAGGCGTTTGGATGTGAATTGGAAGCCAACGTCCGTCGAGAAAGCCGATACGAACATGCGTTAGAGCCGCGGTCGCTCGACATCGTTCGGAGGTGCGATGGGCGCCTCACGGGGAGTCACTTGCCGTGACAATCCCCAGCGGAATGGGCAACCGCCTTCTGGGAATGTTGCCGCAAGCCGACTTCGATCTGCTCGCTCCCGAACTCGACAGGGTCGCGCTCAATCAGGATGTAGTCCTCTCGCAAGCAGGCGAGCGGGTCGAGCATGTCTTTTTCCCTCAGAGCGGCGCGATCTCGCTCATGATCGAGATGGCAAATGGACAGGCGGTCGCCACCGCGTCGGTCGGGCGCGAAGGCGCAATCGGCATACTCTCCGTGTTCGGACCGACACCTTCGGTGATAACCGCCAGCGTTCGTCTGGCTGGAACAGCCTCGCGGATTCCTGCCGCGCGATTTCATGCTGCGTTTAATCGGAGCCCCGCGATACGGCAGGCGGTCCAGGTTCACATCACGTCGTTACTGACGCAATTTCAACTTGGCGTTGCCTGCAATGCACTGCATCCGGTCGGAGCCCGGATGGCCCGCTGGTTGCTTCAACTGCGCGACTGCACCGACAGCGACGTCCTTCCTCTCACTCAGGAGGCGCTGTCGCAGATGCTCGGAGTGCGACGAACTACAGTCACGCTCCTGATGCGCAATCTGCGCGAGTCCGGTGCGATCCGATCTGATCGACGGGGCAAGATCGAGGTTGATCGGCCGCGGCTCGCCGCAGCCGCATGCGAGTGCCACGCCAGCATGCGTCGCCAGATTGAGAAGATCTTCTCGACGAGCGCGGCCCGGCCTCGCGCTTGGGCCATGCCGGCCAACGTAAGGAATGACCGGGACAAGGCTGTTTGAGCGTTGTCCGCGCCATGCGCCATGCCCTCGATTTGGATTTCTCGGCGTCGACTATCTTGTGTCCGCCTGATGAGGCGCAAATTTGGATTGCGTCTCCAGCTTGCCTAGCTCGTGTAGGACCTTGGCCACCTCTCGCAGTTCGTTGCGCGCGGGGCCCGGCTTCAGCCGTCGCGCCTCGACGAGAAAATCCTTTGCTTGCAGCAGCAATGTGGACACTTCACCGGAAACGTTCCTGTTCGCCATGGTAGGCCCCCTATCACAATCATCGACGACAGCGTACGAGACTGGGCCTAAAGACCCATGCCGCGACGCCGCACACGGAGTGTCGGCTCGTCAACCCAAGCTTCCTGTGCGAACCAGGCATGCTCGACCGAGCAGATCGGACAGCGTGTGCGTCCGAAGAACACCGTGCTGCATCGAAAGCGCTCGCGATCCGTCGCGATCCCGGTCGGAATCGCGCGTCCGGTTTGCGGACATTTGACCATGAGCATACCCATCTCTTCCTCCTCCTCGGAATCGACCTGATTTATAGTTGGAGCAGGAACCAGCCGGTTGGATTGCGCCTCTTGTGTCGGTGCGTTCAGTTTGGGGGGCATCGCGCACCTTGCCATCGTCTGATCGAGCATGGAGTGGGGGCCATGCGCGTGGCGGGGCTTGTTCCAACCGGCCGGATTGCCCTCCTCTCCGAACCGCGGACGTTCAACTGGCCTTTTGGAAAACTTTGGCGACGTGCTGCCTGATTGGCTCACCCGAATGCGTTGCAAGCCTCTGCGCAAGCTCCCACAACTGCGTGTTCTGAGCCGCTGCAGCATCAAAAGCCCTGCGCGCTTCCGCCGCCGACGTGGTGAAAACGTCGGTCATCGACTTGCTGCTGGCGATACGAGCAAAGAAATCGATTGCGGAGCTGGCGTTCGCATTCGAAATCTCGATGACCTTGAGCCCGTAATCGGTCGCAGTCTTGGCGCTGTTCGAATAGGTCTCGCGAAGCGCTTCGTTCACCCCCTGCGAAACTGACTTGAGTTTCTCGCAACCCTCCTGCGTGCGAGCGGCTCGCTGCTCGGCAAGCTGGTCGAACAGGGGCTGCCAACCGACGTTCGGAAGCCCGAACGCGGGCAGTCCGAAACCATTTGAACCATTTGCTGCTTTCACTTCGGCTTTCGTTTCACTTTCACTCACGGCGCCTACCCTCTACTCAAGCGAAATCATTTCTCGCGACGCATGAATTGCACCGCGAGAGCCCACGGACACGAGCCTTACGCCCGTTTCCATATCGATCAGCTGTCTTGATGAGCTTCACATCCAGCCCGCACGATGACTATGCCCGACGAAGGTGAGGCCGTCCGTTCGATTTGCGACTCTCGCTTGGATTTTTTTCGCGAATGTCAATACAAACTCTAGTATGTCGGAGAGGTGACACAGTGCAAAGTGGGGATATCTGCGTCACGGCTGCCGGAGCTTGCGCGGCCGCAGCGAAACCGCAACGGGGGTGTCCGGAAAGAAACTGCGGCAGCATGGTATCGAAGTAATCGGGTGCCGCGCCCGACCGGTTGGCCCAGCCAGGATCGCTAGCGCTGCCCGACTGACAAATCACGGCAGGGGCTGGTCAGTTCGCGCGGTCCATATCGACTAGCGCAATTCTGAATCTGCATCTCCCCCGCCAGAGGGGGCCTATCAGGCCACGACCACAATTTCGGCTCGAGTTGAAGAACGGTGTCCCTGCACCTTGCCCGGTCATTGCGATTGCAGCGAAGCAATCCAGACTGCCACCGTGTTGGGGGTCCGGACTGCTTCACCGCAAGACCTTCTCGCAGTGACGGCGTCGAGACAGCACGAATCATCGCCGGATTGGCGACAAGCAGCTGATGACAACGAGCGGCCCTTCCCCATCATCCTTGCACAAACACTGCCCTTGTAACAAAAGCGTCACACAGCAAAACTAAACGAAGGCGGCGGCCGCGATCGGCCGCAAGCCGCCTCACCGCTGGGAGAGATTTCGATGCGCCGCTCAATCGTGTTGCTGTCCGCCGGACTGACCATGCTATCCACCGGACTTGCGTCTGCGCAGAACAACACGCCCCGTAACCTGATCCTGTTCATCCCGGACGGCCTGCGCGCGCTGAAGGTCACCCCCGAGACCGCGCCGGCGATGGCCGCCGTCCGCGACAAGGGCGTCAACTTCAAGAATTCGCACTCGCTGTTTCCGACCTTCACCATGGCGAACGGCTCGGCGATGTCGACCGGACACTATCTCGGCGACACCGGCGTGTTCTCCAACACGATCTGGACCGGCTACACTTCTGCCCCCGCCGGCGACACCGTGGTCCCGTTCATCGAGAACGACGCCGTGCTCGGCGACATCGACGAGCATTTCAAGGGCGACTATCTCAACGAAGAGACCATCCTGAAGATGGCCCGCGACAAGGGTCTCTCCACCGCGGCGATCGGCAAGCTCGGCCCGACCTACCAGTTCGACCACACCGATCATCCGGAAAAGGCCGGTCAGCACTCGATCGTGATTGACGATGCGACCGGCGGCAAGGCCGGCGTGGCACTGTCGGACGAGATGAAGGAGGCGCTGACCAAGGCGGGTCTCCCCCTCACCGCCCCCTCACGCGGCGACAATGCCAAGGCGGGCGACGCCAAGACGCCGGGCACGACGGTCGCCAACGTCGCGCAGCAGGCCTATTTCGCCGACGTCGCCAGCAAGGTCGTGCTGCCGATGTTCAAGGCGCGCAACAAGCCGTTCGTGCTGGTGTTCTGGTCGCGCGACCCGGACGGCACCCAGCATAACCAGGGCGACAGCCTCAATCAGATCATGCCCGGCATCAACGGCCCGAGCACGATGGCGAGCATCAAGAACGCCGACAACAACCTCGCCCAGCTCCGCAAGGCGCTCGACGAGCTTGGGCTGGCGGCCTCGACCAACATCATGATCCAGGCCGATCACGGCTTCTCGACCATCTCCAAGGAAAGCAAGACCAGCCCTTCGGCCAAGGTCAGCTATGACGACACCCCGAAGGACTTCCTGCCGATGGGTTTCCTGGCCCTGGACCTCGCCAAGGCGCTCGACCTGCCGCTGTTCGATCCGAATGACAAGAATGCGGCCGTCACCGGCAACGCGCATCCGAAGGCCGGCAACGGCGTGCTCGGCAAGGATCCCACCAAGCCCGATCTCGTCGTCGCGACCAACGGCGGATCAGACCTGATCTACCTGCCGAACAAGGACAAGAAGCTGGCGGCAAGGACGATCAAGGCGCTGCTCGATCAGGACTACGTTTCCGGCCTGTTCATCGACGACTCCCTCGGCCGTTTCCCCGGCACGCTGCCGCTGTCGCTGATCAATCTGCGCGGCAAGGCGGCGACCCCGACGCCGGCGATCGTCGTCAACTTCCGTTCCTATGCCAGCGATTGCGGCGAGGCGCCGACCAACTGCTCGGTGCAGGTCGCCGATACCGTGCTGCGCCAGGGCCAGGGCATGCATGGCAGCTTCAGCCGCGGCGACACCATGAACTTCATGGCGGCGATCGGCCCGGACTTCAAGGCAGGCTATGTCGACGAACTGCCGGTCAGCAATGCTGACGTCGGGGTGACGGCGGCCAAGATCATGGGGCTGCGCACCTCACAGAACGGCGGTCTGGTCGGCCGCGTGATGTCGGAGGCCTTGCCGAACGGCATCGTGCCGAAGGGCTATGTCGGCAACGTCAAGTCGAAGCCGTCGGAGAACGGCCTTCGCACCGTCCTCAACTTCCAGCGCGTCGAGAGTCAGCGCTATTTCGACGCAGCCGGCTTCCCGGGCCGCACGCTTGGACTCGAGCCTGAGAGCGGCAAACAAAAAACGGCGGGGAAATAACCCCCGCCGTTCGTTGGCGCATCGTGAGGACGTGCGCGAAATTACATGTCACATGCCAATGTCGAACACGTTCGGCAATTGGCCCGCCAGCGGCAGCGCGGTGGCACCCAGGAAGGTTGCCACCATCGCCATCAGGCGACGGTTGCCCTGGCGCTTGCCGCGCATCTGGCCGGCGATCCATTCCAGCATCTCGGTCTTGACCTTCGAGGCATAGGCCGGCGCCCAGCTCTCGATGTCGGTCTCGGGCGACAACGCGACGCTGCGCGGCGGCACCGGCAGGCCGGAGGCGCTGGCGGCGTGATGCGCGACGGCTTTCGCCAGGAGGTCGTCGAACCGGCCAGCATCGGTGCGCTCGGTCGCGGCCTCGTTGATCTCGAACAGCACCTCGGCTTCGGCGCGGCTGACCGGCTGATCGTTGACGGCGACGGCCGTCAGGATGCGCGCGCACCAGGCGGCATCATCGGCATCGAGCGAGCGGGAGAAATGCACCCGGCCCTTGGTGGTGGGCCCTTCGCCTGTGATCACGCCGTCGCGCACGATGCCGAGTGCATGGGCCGCGGTGTCACGGCAGGACGGTTCGAGGGACGGCGACTCAGCGGACTTGGAGTCAAGGGATTTGGACTCAAGGGACTTGGACTCACGGGACTTGGCAGCGGCAGACATAGTTCACTTCCAGACTTCTTCTGATCGACCAGCATTTCCATGCTGGGCCTGAACGGGTGGTTAACGATTGGATATGGTGATCGCGACTTTTCTACATGGTTGCCGATTGGTCGCCGTCGGGACCATTTCGGTTCTATCCAATGTCGGGCGGCGTGGTGGGGGTCATAAAAGGCAATATCGCGGCAATCCAGCCCTTTCCCGCCGGTGTGGATATTTCGCCGCAGCGGCGCGTGCGGCAAGAAGGTGCTAGAAGATCGGCGTCTTGAGAGAATGATTTCACATTTTACTTGAACGGGTTCACTTCGGACCTTCCCCGCCTTATATTCCGTCGAACCGCTTCAGAGCGAATTCATCAACAACTTCAATTAGATGAGGTAGAACAATGCCACTTCCGATCGGCGCCACCGCCCCCGACTTCGAAGCCGAAACCACCGAGGGGAAAATTAAATTCCACGACTGGATTGGCAACAGCTGGGCCCTCCTGTTCTCGCATCCCAAGGATTTTACCCCGGTCTGCACCACCGAGCTCGGCGCCCTCGCCAAGCTGAAGCCCGAGTTCGACAAGCGCGGCGTCAAGCTGGTCGGCCTGTCGGTCGATCCGATCGACCGGCATTCCAAATGGGCCGAGGACATCAAGGAAACCCAAGGTGCCGCCCCGAACTATCCGCTGATCGGCGACACCGACTTCAACGTCTCGAAACTCTACGAGATGCTGCCGGCCTCGACATCGGGCGATCCCCTCACCCGGACGCCGGCCGACAACCAGACCGTCCGCAACGTCTTCGTCATCGGCCCGGACAAGAAGATCAAGCTGGTGCTGGTCTATCCGATGACCACGGGGCGCAACTTCCAGGAAATCCTGCGCGCGATCGACTCGCTCCAGCTCACCGCCAAGCATCGCGTCGCGACGCCGGCCGACTGGAAGCACGGCGAAGACGTCATCATTGCCGGCTCGGTCTCCAACGATGAGGCCAAGACGATCTATCCGCAGGGCTGGAAGGAGCCGAAGCCCTACATCCGGATCGTGCCCCAGCCGAAGTGACGATTAGCGGTTGCGCCAAGCAACCGATAACCGTCATCCCGGGATGGCGCGTCTGCGCCAGACCTCGGAGCGCAATTGCGCTTCGCGGGGATCTCAAGATTCCACAATGCGCAATTGCGCATTGTGGTTCGGTGCTGCGCACCGCCCCGGAAGACCAGTGGAGTTAGGCCGGCCATCCGGTCCGCCCGCACCGCTCAAGCCGCGCGCACGCGGTCGAGGAATTTCTCGACCTCTGACTTCAGATTGAGGCTCTCGCCTGACAGCGCCTGAGCCGAAGCGAACATCCGGCTCGAGGTCTCGCCGGTCTCGTTCGCGCCCTTGGCCGCATGACGGACATTGGCGGCGACATCCGCCGTGCCACTTGCCGCAGCCCGAACGCTGCCGGCGATGTTGTGGGTGGCGCTCTTCTGCTGCTCGACCGCCGCAGAAATCGACGTGGCGATGGCGCTGATGCGCTCGATGGTCTGGCCGATCGCCTTGATGGCGGCGACCGACTCTTCGGTCGCGAGCTGCATGCTGGCGATCTGGCTGGAGATCTCGTCGGTCGCCTTGGCGGTCTGGCCGGCGAGCGTCTTGACCTCCTGCGCCACCACCGCAAAGCCGCGTCCCGCATCGCCTGCGCGCGCGGCCTCGATGGTGGCGTTCAGCGCCAGCAGATTGGTCTGCTCGGCGATCGAGGTGATCAGCTTGACGACGTCGCCGATGCGGGCCCCGGCGTCCGAAAGCTGCGCGATCCGATGGTCGGTGGCCTCCGCCTGCCGCACCGCCTCGGCTGAGATCTCGTTGGACTCCTGCACCCTGCGGGTGATCTCGGTGATCGACTTGGAGAGCTCATCGGAGGCCGCAGCCGCCGACTTCACGTGATCGGAGGCGGTCTCGGAGGCGCCGGCAGACTGTGCCGACAGTTCGGCCGTCGAACGCGCGGCATCGGTCAGTTGCCGCGCCACGCGCTCGAACTCGCTCGAGGAGTCCAGCACGTTGTTGAGGATGCCGCCGACGCTGCCACGGAACTCGTCGACGAAGTTGCGCAACTCGGACTTGCGCTGCTCGGCGGCAGCCGCCGTGGTCGCAGCCTGCTCGCTGCGCAGGCGCGCCCGCTCCAGCGAATTGCTCTTGAACACCGCGACCGTGCGCGCGATCTCACCGATCTCGTCCGCCCGGTCCTCGCAATCGATGGTGATGTCGTTCCGGCCATTGGCCAGCGCCGTCAGCGAGTTCGTCACCGAGCTCAGCGGCTTCGTCACACGGCGCACGACCAGCATGGTCAGAGCGAGCACCAGCAGCGCCGCGATGCCGGCGGCAATCGCCATGTTGCGGATCGCCTCCGCCATCATGCTCTCGAACTGCGCCATGGGGATGCCGACATAGAGGATGCCGACGATCTTGCCGGCCGCATCCGAGACCGGGAAATAGGCCGTCATGAAGGACTTGCCGAACAGCGTGGCCGGCCCCTTGTAGGCTTCGCCCTTGCGCAGGGGGCCCTGGCCGGGGTGATCGGCGGCAAGCTGGGTGCCGACGGCGCGGTCGCCATTCTCCTTCTTTACATTGGTCGAGCGGCGGACGAACTGCCCACTGGCCTCGTCGAACACGAACAGCGTGGCATTGCCCCCGACATAGGACACGGCGCGATCGACGATCGCGTGGTCCTTGAAATCGGGCATCTTGGGGATCTCGGCACGGACGACCATGCCGTCCCTCATCGTGATCTTGGCGTCGGGAACGATCTCGGCGAAGGCGAGCGCCAGCGTGCGCAGATTGACCTCGATGTCGCGCAGCGCACGATCGTTGAACTCCGACGTGAGAGACCAGTAGCCCGCACCGACCACGAGTGCCGTATTCACCGCAATCAGGAGCACCGCGCACAGCACCGCCTTGGTGCCGAGCTTGAACCTGAATTGCGGCAGGACCTTCCCAGTCAAAGGATTGGACATGAAACTCCCCCAAAAAAACACCGTATATTTGAGGGACCGGCTTACGATCGCATTAACGGTGGTTCGCAACAGCGGCCGGCGGCATGCTTTCCAAAAGGTTAACGAGGATCATTCCCGACCATGCCAAGCCCATCGCCGATCATCGTCTGGTTCCGCGATGACCTGCGGCTCTCCGACCACCCGGCACTCCAGGCCGCCGCGTGCACTGGCGCACCGGTGGCATGCCTCTATGTCCTCGACGACACCGTGGGACGGCCCCTCGGTGCCGCGGCGCGCTGGTGGCTGGCGCAGTCGCTGCGGTCGCTGGCGGCGGGCCTCGCCGCGATCGGCGGCGCGCTCACGCTGCGCAGAGGATCGGCGGTCAAGGTGATCCCTGAGGTGGCCCGCGAAAGCGAAGCGGTCGCCGTCTACTGGAACGGGATCGCGCAAGTGCCGCAGCAAGCTCTCGAGACAAACCTCAAGGGGAGCCTTGCAAAGCTCGGCGTGAATTCACAAAGCTTCCCCGGCGACCTCCTGGCTTCGCCAAGCACGATTCGCAACAAGGACGGCCGCGGCTTGCGTGTGTTCACGCCATTCTGGCGGCGCGTGCTCGCGCTGGGCGATCCACCAAAGCCTCTGCCCGCACCGAAAGCGCTGCGGGCAGGTCCGGCGCTTGCGGGCGATGCCCTCGAGAGTTTCGGGCTCGAACCGACGCGGCCCGATTGGGCCGGCGGCCTGCGCGCGAGCTGGCAGCCCGGCGAGACCCACGCCCACGGCCGGCTGCGCGATTTTCTCAAGACCGCCGCGCGCGGCTATGCCAGCGAGCGCGACCGGCCCGACCTGCCGGGCACCTCGCGGCTGTCACCCCATTTGCGCTTCGGCGAGATCAGCCCGCGCCAGCTCTGGCACACCGCGCGCTTTGCCGCCGCCGAGGACCCCGCCCTTGCGAGCGGTGTCGAGAAATTCCTCAGCGAGCTCGGCTGGCGCGAATTCTGCCGTCACCTCCTGTTCGACCATCCTGATCTTGCGACGGGGAACCTGCAACCCGGCTTCGATGCCTTCCCGTGGAAGCACGACGCGACGGCGCTCGCCGCCTGGCAGCGCGGCCGGACAGGATATCCTATCGTCGATGCCGGCCTGCGCGAGCTCTGGCACACCGGCGTGATGCACAACCGGGTGCGGATGGTCGCAGCGTCCTTCCTGGTCAAGCATCTCCTGGTCGACTGGCGACAGGGCGAAGAGTGGTTCTGGGACACGCTGGTCGATGCCGACGCCGGCAGCAATCCCGCCAACTGGCAGTGGGTCGCCGGCTGCGGCGCCGATGCGGCGCCCTATTTCCGCGTTTTCAACCCGGTGCTCCAGGGCGAGAAGTTCGATCCCGATGGCAGCTATGTGCGGCGCTGGGTGCCCGAGCTGAAGGATCTGCCGGCGAAGCTGATCCACCAACCCTGGAAGGCGACACCGATCGAGCTTGCGAGCGCAGGCGTCGAACTCGGCCGCGACTATCCGGGTCCGTTCGTCGATCATGCCAAGGGGCGTGAGCGCGCGCTCGCAGCTTACGCGAAAATTCGCAGAAGTTGAGCGTTGCTTTGACAGGTTGTCGAATCCCGTTATCGTCATGGCTCCGTTCAAACCCTGGGGGACGATATGAACGACGACACACCCGTCATTGAGCCGGCGATCGCAGCGACGCCCGAGCCGCCGAAAGAGGCAGCAAAGCCGAAGAAGGCCCGGAAAGCCGCCAAGAAGGTCGCAAAGAAAGTAGCGGCGAAGAAGACGGCGAAGAAAGCCAAGAAGACTTCCAAGAAGAAAGCCGCCAAGAAGGCTCCCAAGAAGGCTGTAAAGAAGGCCGCCAAGAAAGCCGCGAAGAAAAAGAAGAAGGCAAAACGCTGATCGCGGATCTAAGATCAGGCCTCCGGGTGCCCAGCGCCCGGCGGCCTGGCGTACGCTTCTCGCCCGCCGCGTCGAGGTCCGCCCGCGCGGCTAGAAGCGCCTGTTGACCAGGAATACCGCCGCCGCGCAGATCGCCATGCCGGCGACTGCCACCGCATCGAGCCTTTCTCCGAACAGCAGATAGGCCATCAGCGCCGTGACCGCCGGAACGAGATAGAACAGGCTCGCAACCGCGGTCGCGGCCGAATGCCGGATCAGCCAGTACAACAGGCCGATCGACCCGATCGAGAGTGCCACCGCGAGCCAGGCCAGCCCCAGCACGAACTCCCGCGTCCAGTGCACCACGCGGTCCTCGAAGGCGAAGGCGCCCGCCGCAAAGAACAGCGTCACTGCGACATATTGCACGAGATTGCCGGCCCGCCAGTCGATGTGGTTGCAGTAGCGGCGCTGGTAGAGCGTGCCGAGCGTGATGCTGATCAGCGAGACGACCGAGGCGAGCCATCCGAGGCCCGCCTCTCCGGTCATCGGACGATTGTGCAGGATCAGCACCACGCCACCGAGACCGAGCAAGAGCCCGCCCCATTGCAGCGGCGTCACCCGCTCGCCGAGCCAACGATTGGCAATGGTCGAGGTCAGGATCGGCTGGAGGCCCGGAATGAGCGCGGAAAGGCCGGCGGGAATCGAATGCGCGATCGCAATCGCGGTGCCCCCGAGATAGAAGCCGTGGACGAGAATGCCCGCGACCGCGCTGTGGGCAATGCCGGTCCCGTCCGGCCATTTGGGACGTGCAATTGCCGCGATGATCGCCATCAGCCCCACCACGATCGCCATGCGGATGGCGAGGTAGGTCAAGGGATCGGCGTTGTTGACGACGGATTTGGTGGCGATGAACCCGGTGCTCCACAGCACGACGAAGAGGACCGGCGCCGCACGCGCGGCCCAATTTTCTTGATTATGATTCATTGCCGCTCTCATTGCCCGACCACGCGCGGCGCGGCAATGCGAATATGGTCGGGTCTGATGCTGCGCTGCACGTGGGACGTGCTGGCTGCGTCGAGGACGACGTCAGCTGGCGCGGCCGCTCACCACTCGTCGGGACAGGGATCGACGATCTTCCAGAGATCGACCCCGTTCTTGATCTTCTTCATCTCGGTGGTGAGCCCACCGTTGCGCTGGATCCACTCCTTCACCGTGCCCGGGTAGTAGGACATCAGGTCGGACGTGCCCTCGGCGCTGGTCACCTTGATACCGAAGGTGAATGCCTTGTCGTAATAGGCCTGATGGAAGCCGAGGCTGGCGCGCGGCGTCACGCAGATCTTGTTCATCGGCACGATGCCCAGGACCAGGGTGCAGGCCGAATTGCAGATACCGTCGATGATGACCCGCTCGCCCTTGTCGCGAACACGCTTGTACTTGGCCTTGTATTCCTCGACGTAACCGCCGTGGTCGCGGGTAATGTGCAAATCCGCCCGCGCCGGCGCCGCGGCGACGCAGGTCAGCAACAACAGGCTGATGGGCGTGATGCGCATTGCAGAGTAACGGCTGAAGCCTTGTTTGAAGTGAGCCGACCTCAAAGAGACCCCCAAGCGGCCGGCCACCGGATACGAACGAACTGTTGGCCAAACTGTGTTGGGAATTCGTTAAGCATCCGGAAAAGGCCAAAAATGGGCAGGCCCTGGGGTTCGCCGGCGGTCCCGGCGGCCCCAAGGCGTGAATCTGTGGAATTTCACCCGGCCTACGGCCGCAAAGCGGATGCCCTGCGGATCGTGAATCGCTATAAGATCGTGGTCCGTTAGGTCGGGTTCCGGAGAATCAAGATGAGCAAGTTGAAGTGCCTTGCGGCGGTCGCCGCCCTGTCGGTAGTGACGCTCGCCCCGAGCCTGTCCGAGGCGCGCGTCCATCACCGGTACCACCATCACGTCAATCCGTTGCCGTACCCGATCAGCTACATCCACAATTACGGTCCGGGAGTCGCGCCGGGCAGCTTCGCCTACTACGACGGACCGTCGACCATTCAGTGCTACCAGAGCTCGGCTGCCTATATCGGCCAGGATAGGCGCCGGCACCCCTGCTACTGAGGGACGCCGACGCGCTGCCGGCGCGAGCGTATCGGGGCGCGCCGGACGCCTGCTTCTCGATCTCATAGACCGGCAGCATGACGAGGTCCTTGCTGACCTCGCCATGCAGAGCATTGCGTACTGCGGCCGAGTCATCAGCCCGGATCGTGCCAAGCGCGCGCCCGCGCGAAAACCATGCACGCCGGCCGGTCAGAGATGCTCTTCAAACTCCTCGAAGGACTTGCCGAACTGCGTCATCGCCTCCTCCAGATAGTCCGCGAGCATCGGCGTCGCGATCAGATAGGAGGCGGTACGATTGTTGTGGGACTGCGCGGCCTGGGTCTGCAGCTCACGCCAGGTCGAAAGGTCGCCGTCGCCGCGACCTAGCCACGTCAGCGCCACGAGATCAATCTGCTCGTCGACATTGAGGCCGCGGATGAAGCCGGCCAGCTCCGCGCGATCGGTCGCCTCTCCCCTGCCGCCGCGGCCATAGCTCATGTCGTCGTCGCCGCTGTCCAGGATGACGCCGCCACCGTCCGCCCCGCTGTCGGACTGGCGCGACTTTGCAATGATGAAGAAGACCTTCTCGGGCGAAATCGACAGGCTGGGAATGGTCAGCATGGTGGTTCACCTTCTTGAGGGACCGGCACGTCGCCGCTCCCCACACCACGCAGACTAGAGGCGCCGGAGCGCGCGCGAATTGCGCAAGATCAAGTATCAAAGCGGTGCCGCGCGTGAGCGATTATCCCGGCTCCGCGACCGCCCGGATGAAGATTCATTCATCAGCATTACATTTCGGCTCCGCCACAATTTGATCAGAACCTGTTCGATATCTTGCGGCCGATAAGCAAAGGAAGACACATCATGAAGTTTGGAATTGGCCTCGTTGCCGCGTCATTGTTCGCCGCGGTCGCGGCATCGCCGGCCGCCTCGGCCATGCCAGTTGCGCCTGCCCCGCAGGTGACGCCAGATGCAGAGCAGGTTCGCTTGGTCTGCGATGCCTGGGGGCGCTGCTGGCGGCAGCCGAGCTACTCTTATGGCTACGGCTATGCACCCTATTACGGACCCAGATATTATGGACCGCGCTATTACGGTCCACGCTATTATGGCTACCGCCGTTGGTGACCTTGAGGGGCCCTTCGGGGCCCCTTCGCATTTGCGGGATGGTGCCGTGGGACTGGGGCGATTCTAAAACTGATCTATATCAAGGACGAAATGAGCCATCCGTCCATGCTGTGCCGATGGCCGATTTGATCGTTTTTCGTTGCCCCCAGACGGGCATGAATGTGCAAACTCATTTGGAAAAGCAGCAGGGCGCCGAGGGACGGAATTTCGAGGCCTTCACCTGCCCCGCCTGCGCGCGCGTCCATTTCATCGATCTGGTATCCGGACAGCCGATGAGCCGGAATCGCTGAGCAACTCCGCGTTTGAAGTCTCGCACCCAACGTACATCCCGAAGGCCGCGAACCAGAGCATGATCCGGAAAAGTGTGAAGCGGTTTTCCCTCGCGACAAACGCGGAACGCGTTTGCGCGGAGATCATGCTCAAACATAACCTAAAGCGCGACGACGATTCATCCTAATCTCATCGCGCTCCAGCCTGCCAGGCTCGGCAGATCGAGCCCGTTTGCGCGAGCGCAGTCGATCGCGGTCTCGTAGCCTGCATCGGCGTGACGCATGACGCCGCTCGCCGGATCGTTCCAGAGCACGCGTTCGAGGCGGCGGGCGGCCTCCGCCGTGCCGTCGGCGACGATCACCATGCCGGCATGCTGCGAATAGCCGATGCCGACGCCGCCGCCGTGATGCAGTGACACCCAAGTGGCTCCGCTGGCGCAATTGAGCAGCGCGTTGAGCAGCGGCCAGTCCGACACCGCGTCCGATCCGTCGCGCATCGCCTCGGTCTCGCGGTTCGGGCTTGCCACCGAGCCGCTGTCGAGATGGTCGCGGCCGATCACGATCGGCGCCTTCACTTCACCGCGCGCCACCATCTCGTTGAAGGCGAGCCCGAGCCGATGCCGGTCACCGAGACCGACCCAGCAGATCCGCGCTGGCAGCCCCTGAAACTTGATGCGCGCCTTTGCCATGTCGAGCCAGTTGTGCAGGTGCGTGTCGTGCGGCATCAGCTCCTTCACGCGCGCGTCGGTCTTGAAGATATCCTCGGGATCGCCGGACAACGCCGCCCAGCGGAACGGCCCAACGCCGCGGCAGAACAGCGGCCGAATATAGGCTGGCACGAAGCCGGGGAAATCGAACGCGTTGTTCAATCCCATGTCCTTCGCCATCTGGCGGATGTTATTGCCGTAGTCGAGCGTCGGAATGCCCTGCGCGTGAAAATCCAGCATCGCCTTGACGTGGTCGACCATGGAGGACTTTGCCGCGAGCTCCACCACCTTGGGATCGTCCTTGCGCTTGGCCTCCCACTCCGCAAGCGTCCAGCCCTTCGGCAGATATCCGTTGATCGGATCGTGGGCGCTGGTCTGGTCGGTCACGATGTCGGGCCTGACGCCGCGGCGCACGAGCTCGGGGAAGAGGTCGGCGGCGTTGCCGAGCAGGCCGACCGAGACCGCCTTCTTGCTTTGCGCTGCCTCGGACATGATCGCGAGCGCTTCATCGAGCGTGCTCGCCTGACGATCGAGGTAGCCGGTGCGCAGGCGCATCTCGATGCGGCTCGGCTGGCACTCGATTGCGAGCAGCGAGGCACCTGCCATGGTCGCCGCCAGCGGCTGCGCGCCGCCCATGCCGCCGAGACCGGCGGTCAGGATCCATTTGCCTGCGAGGCTGCCGCCATAGTGGCGCCGCCCGACCTCGACGAAGGTCTCGTAGGTCCCCTGAACGATGCCCTGGCTGCCGATATAGATCCAGGAGCCGGCCGTCATCTGGCCGAACATCATCAGCCCGGCCTTGTCGAGCGCGTTGAAGTGATCGAGCGTGGCCCAGTGCGGCACGAGATTGGAGTTCGCGATCAGGACCCGCGGTGCATCGGCATGGGTGCGGAAGATTCCGACCGGCTTGCCCGACTGAACGAGCAGCGTCTGGTCGCCCTCGAGCTTGCGCAGCGAGGTGACGATCCGGTCAAAACTCTCCCAGTCGCGCGCCGCGCGACCGATCCCGCCATAGACCACGAGCTCGCCGGGCCGTTCGGCCACATCGGGATCGAGATTGTTCATGAGCATGCGGAGCGGTGCTTCCGTCAGCCAGCTCTTGGCGCTGATATCGGAGCCGCGAGGGGCGCGGATCGTGCGTTCATTGTCCAGTCGGCGGTTCATGAGGCGACCTCTGAGGCAAGCAGTGGAAACGGATCTCTCGCGAGCGCCGCGCTCGCAATGCGCGGCAGCGCGCCGGCCTCGACCAACGCCTTGGCCCTGGCGAGGTCGTCCGCCATGTAGCGGTCGGGCCCAAGCGCCGGCACCTCCTCGCGCAAGGTAGCGATGACGGCCGCGAGCGCGGGGCTGGTCAAATGCGGCAGGCGCAGCGTGATGCCTTGCGCCGCGACCAGAAGCTCGATGCCGAGGATGGAGGCGAGATTGTCCGCCATGTCGGAGAGCCGCCGCGCGGCATGCGCGGCCATCGAGACGTGATCTTCCTGGTTGGCGCTGGTGGGCGTCGAGTCAATGGAGCACGGCGCGGCGCGCTGCTTGTTCTCGGCATAGAGCGCGGCCGCCGTGACCTCGGCGATCATGAAGCCGGAGTTGAGGCCGGGATCGGGTGTGAGAAACGGCGGCAGGCCGAAATTCAGGGCGGGATCGACCAGCGTTGCGATGCGCCGCTCGCTGATGGCGCCGACCTCCGACAGCGCGAGTGCGATTCCGTCGGCGGCAAAGGCGACCGGCTCGGCGTGGAAATTGCCGCCCGACACGATCTCGCCGGTCTCGACCAGCACCAGCGGATTGTCCGTGACGGAATTGGCTTCGATCATCAAGGTGCGCGCCGCCTGCGCCAGCACATCGAGTGCGGCACCGGCGACTTGCGGTTGACAGCGCAGGCAATAGGGATCCTGCACTCGCTCGTCGCCTTCCAGGTGCGACTGACGGATATCGCTGCCGTCGAGCAAGGCCATTAGCGTCGCGCCGGCGGCGATCTGTCCGGCATGGCCGCGCAGCGCGTGGATCTCGGAGCGAAACGGCACCGTCGAGGCCATCGCCGCATCGACCGACAAAGCTCCCGTCACCAGCGACGCGCAGGCCAGCCCGTGCGCCCGCAACAGGCCGGAGATCGCATAGGCCGTGGAGAACTGCGTGCCGTTGATGAGTGCGAGGCCTTCCTTGGGACCAAGCGTCAATGGCGCGAGACCGGCGCGGGCCAGGGCCTCGCGGCCCGGCATGGTCGTTCCGCCAACCAGCGCCTGCCCCTCGCCGATCATCACCGCGGCCATGTGCGCGAGCGGCGCCAGATCGCCGGAGGCGCCGACCGAGCCCTGCTGCGGCACCAGCGGCAAGACGCCACGCGCCAGCATCGTTTCGAGCTGCGCGATGACCTCGCGCCGCACCCCTGATGCGCCGCGCCCCAGCGAGACGATCTTCAGCGCCATCATCAGCCGTACCACCGGCTCCGGCGTCGGCGGCCCCACGCCGCAGCAATGCGACACGATCAGATTGTGCTGAAGCGTCGCGGTCTGGTCGGGCGAGATGCGCTTCGAGGCCAGCTTTCCGAACCCGGTATTGATGCCGTAGGCCGGTGCAGGCGCTTGCGCGGCCGCAGCCACGATCGCCGATGCAGCGTCGACCGCAGGCCAGAACGACGCATCCAGCTCAACTGTCGTGCCCGCCAGCACCTGCGCGAGATCGCCGAGGCTGACACGGCCGGGTGTGACAACAATCGGTGTCGCAGCGCCGTTCACTGGCCTCTCCAGACGCGGCGATGCAACGGATTGAAGCCGATCCGGTAGACCAGCTCGGCCGGCCGCTCGACATCCCAGATCGCAAGGTCGCACCATTTGCCGGCCTCTAACGTGCCGACTTCCGACAGCATGCCCAGCGCGCGCGCCCCCTCGCGCGTCACGCCGGCGAGGCATTCGACGACCGTCATCCGGAACAGCGTTGCGCCCATGTTCATCGTGAGCAGAAGCGAGGTGAGCGGCGAGCTGCCGGGATTGCAGTCGGTTGCGAGCGCGATCCTGACGCCATGCTTGCGGAACAACTCAAGCGGCGGCTTCTTCTCTTCGCGGATGAAATAGAAGGCGCCGGGCAAAAGGACGGCTACCGTGCCGCCGTTAGCCATCGCCGCCACACCAGCTTCATCGGTGTGTTCGAGATGATCGGCCGAAAGAGCGGAGAATTTCGCGGCGAGCGCCGCACCGCCGAGATTGGACAGTTGATCGGCGTGCAGCTTCACCGGCAGGCCGAGCGCCCTTGCCGCCGCGAACACGCGCGCCGTTTGGTCTGCCGAGAACGCGATGCCTTCCATGAACGCATCGACGGCGTCGGCAAGCCTGGCCTGCGCCACCGCAGGCAGCATCTCGCGACACACCAGATCGATGTAGCGATCCTTGTCGCCACCGGCCTCAACGGGAAGCGCGTGCGCGCCGAGGAAACTGGTGCGGATCGCAACCGGCCGGACGCGCGCAAGCGCCCGCGCGGCACCGAGCTGCCGCATCTCAGTTTCGGTATCGAGACCATAGCCGGATTTGATCTCCAGCGTGGTCACGCCCTCGCCGATCAGCGCGTCGAGCCGCGGGAGTGCACTCGCAACGAGTTCCGCCTCGCTCGCAGCCCGCGTGGCCGCAACCGTCGAGACGATGCCGCCGCCGGCGCGCGCGATCTCTTCGTAGCTGGCACCCTTGAGCCGCAGCTCGAATTCGTGCGCGCGATTGCCGCCGTAGACCAGATGCGTGTGGCAGTCGACGAGGCCGGGTGTGATCCACCGCCCCGCGCAATCAGTCCACTCCTTCGCATCGGCGTCTGCCGGAAAATCGGAACGGCTGCCTGCAAAGACGATACGCCCCTCGCGCGCCGCGACCACGCCGTGCGCGATCTCGCCGAGATCGGGCAGAACATCCCGCATCGTGGCGAGGCGCGCATTGTGCCAGATCCGATCGAAGCGCTTTGCCATGCAGGTATCCCTTCGCTGCCGGACGCTTGACTTATATGTCTAGACATATAATCGTGGCGCGGTTCTGTCCAGCCGGCAGGAAACATGACCCGACTGCATTTCGCATCCGCGCTGCTACCCTCGGGCTGGGCCGACGACGTGCGGGTCGTCGTCACCGACGGGAACATCGCCGAGGTCACAGCGGGTGTCGCGCCTGCAGCCGGAGACGAGCGCCATCGACTCGCCATTCCCGGGCTAGCGAGCCTGCATAGTCACGCGTTCCAGCGCGGCATGGCGGGGCTCGCCGAGACGCGCGGCAACACCGCGGACACGTTCTGGACCTGGCGCGAGACGATGTATCGCTTCGCGCTCACCATGACGCCCGACGACGTCGAGAGCGTCGCCACCCTGCTCTATGTCGAGATGCTCGAGCAGGGGTTTACCCGCGTCGGCGAGTTTCATTATCTGCATCACGATCATGACGGCGCGCCCCACGCCAACCCGGCGGAGATGGCGACGCGCATCGCGCAGGCCGCCGAGACGGCCGGCATCGCCCTCACCCTGCTGCCGAGCTTTTACGCGCACGGCACGTTTGGCGGCGCCGCGCCACATGCCGGCCAGCGCCGTTTCATCTGCTCGGTCGATCAGTTCGCAAAATTGCTCACTGCATCGCGCGAGGCCATTGTCAGGTTGCCCGGCGCCAATATCGGCATTGCGCCGCACAGCCTGCGCGCCGTGACACCGGACGAGCTGGCAGCGATCGTGCCGCTTGCGGACGGTGGTCCGGTTCATATCCACGCAGCCGAGCAAACCAGAGAAGTCGAGGATTGCCTCGGCTGGTCCGGCAAGCGCCCGGTGGAATGGCTGCTCGAACACGCGCCCGTCGATCAGCGCTGGTGCCTGATTCACGCGACCCATATGACGCCAACGGAAGTCACCTCGCTCGCCAGGACCGGCGCGGTTGCGGGCCTCTGCCCCGTGACCGAAGCAAGCCTCGGCGACGGCATTTTTCCGGCGCGCGAATTCCTCGAGGCACAAGGCCGGTTCGGCATCGGCACCGATTCCAACGTGCTGGTCGGCGTTGCCGACGAATTGCGCCAACTCGAATATGGCCAGCGGCTCAAGCATCGCGAGCGCAACGTGCTGTCGAACGGAGCCGGCGCCTCGACCGGACGCGCCCTGCTCGACGGCGCGTTGGCCGGTGGGGGACAGGCCCTCGCACAAGCCGTCGTGGGGCTCAAAGTTGGCGCGCGCGCCGACATCGTCACTCTCGACACCACACATCCATCGCTTGCCGGACGCCGTGGTGACGCCATCCTCGACGGCTGGATCTTTGCGGCGGGCAAAGGCGCGATCGATTCCGTCTGGTCCGGCGGCAGGAAGGCCGTCGAGGGCGGGCAACACATGCTTCGCCGCTCGGCGCGGGAACGCTTCAACACGACGGTGCGGAGGCTCATCGCATGAGCCTCGCCACCGACAAGCTCGACGACAAGCCGACGCTTTACAAGCAGATCAGGCGCGACATCGAGACCAGGATTTTGACCGGCGAGTGGCCGCCGGGTCATCGCATCCCGTTCGAGCACCAATTGATGGCGCGCTATCGCTGCTCACGCATGACGGTGAACAAGGCGCTGTCGGAGCTTGCGCAGGCCGACCTGATCGAGCGGCGGCGGCGCGCCGGCACGTTCGTCCGCCGTCCGCAGCATCTGTCCGCGGTGCTCAAGATCGCCGACATTCGCGCGGAGATCACCGCGCTTGGCCGCGGCTATGGCTATCAGCTCGTCCAATGCACGCGCCGCGCTGCAAGTGCTGCCGATCGTGCCCGCCTCGGGGTGCGGAAGACCGGCAAGGTGATCGCGATCACCTGCCGCCACAGCGCCGATAACGTGCCGTTCGCGCTCGAGGACAGGCTGATCGATCTCGAGGCCGTGCCGGAAGCAGCACACGCCGACTTTGCAGCCGAGCCGCCCGGCTCGTGGCTGCTTCATCATGTCCCATGGACCGAAGCGGAGCACACGATCAGCGCTGTCGTTGCGGATGATCGCACCGCAGACGCGCTCGGCATCGCCGTCGGTGCGCCATGCCTGGTGATCGATCGTTACACCTGGCGCAGCGCGCGGACGCTGACCGCGGTGCGACTGCTCTATCCGGGCGAGTCACACCGTCTCGTCGCCCGTTTCAAGGGAGGTTGAGCGGCAATGTCGCAGCGGCACAATTCGTGCAACGTGATGAGATCAACTTGGTTCGGTACATCGATCGGAGGACAACAATCATGCGTAATACAAAAGCATTCGCAGCCATCATTGCTCTCGCGGTCGCGACGCCGGCGCTCGCCGACGACGTCAAGGTCGGCATCGGCATTTCCGGATGGACCGGCTTTGCACCGCTGACGCTCGCCAAGGAGGCCGGCATCTTCAAGAAGAACGGCCTCGATGTGACGATCAAGAAGATCCCGCAGAAGGATCGCCACCTCGCCATAGCATCGGGCGACGTCCAGTGCGCCGCGACGACGGTCGAGACCTGGATCTCCTGGAACGCCAATGGCGTCGCGACCAAGCAGATCTTCCAGCTCGACAAGAGCTACGGCGCCGACGGCATGGCGGTGCGCAACGATCTCGCGGCGATCAAGGACCTGAAGGGCAAGACGGTCGCCGCGTCCGCGCCGGGCACCTCACCCTATTTCGCGCTGGCCTGGATGCTCAAGAAGAACGGCCTGTCGGTGAAGGACGTCACGGTCGTGAACCTGGAGCCGGCCGCGGCCGCGCAGGCCTTCGTATCCGGCCAGAACGATGCCGCGATGACGTATGAGCCCTACCTTTCGACGGTGCGCGCCGCGCCCGACAAGGGCAAGATCATCGCCACCACGCTCGACTATCCGATGGTGATGGACACGTTCGGCTGCACGCCGAAATTCCTGAGCGAGAATCCCAAGGCCGCCCAGGCGCTGGCCGACAGCTATTTCGAGGCGCTCGACATGATCGCGAAGGATCAGGCCAAGGCCTATGAGATCATGGGCGCCGACGTGAAGCAGACCGGCGAGCAGTTCGGCAACTCGGCAAAGTATCTACGCTGGCAGGACAAGGCCGCGAACCGGAAGTTCTTCGGCGGCGAGTTCCTGGCCTTCAACAAGGACGCCGCGGACTTGCTGCTCGAGATCGGCATCATCAAGGCGGCGCCGAAGGTCGAGGATCTCTTCGACGCGAGCTTCATCAAGTAGTCACCGCCAGCGCCAAGCCGGTTCGCTTCGCGCGGAGCTAACCGGTACATGATATCGCCCGTCCGGAAACTTCGCCCGTGATGCGTCCCCTCGATCCCGTGACTGCAAAGCAACGTACGGCTTACGGCCTCGCGTTCTTCGTGCTGTTCGTTGCCCTGTGGTCCTGGGCGACCTTCGGGGGCCATGTATCAAAAACCTTCCTCGCGAACCCGCTGACCATGGTGCAGGAAGGCTTTGAGCTCCTGACCCGGCACGGCTTCCTGTTCGACATCGGCATGACGGTCTGGCGCGTGGTGGGCGGCTTTGCGCTTGCAGCCGTCATTGCCGTGCCACTCGGCGTGCTGATGGGCGCCTACAAGCCGATCGAAGCTTTCCTTGAGCCGTTCGTGTCCTTCGCGCGATACCTGCCCGCCTCCGCCTTCATCCCGCTTCTGATCCTGTGGGCCGGGATCGGCGAATTGCAGAAGCTGCTCGTCATCTTCATCGGCTCGGTGTTCCAGGTCATCCTGATGGTGGCCGTGACCGTCGGCGCCACACGGCGCGATCTGGTCGAGGCCGCCTATACGCTGGGCGCCAGCGACCGCGGCATCATCCGCCGCGTGCTGCTGCCCTCCTCGGCCCCGGAGATTGCCGAAATCCTGCGGCTGGTGCTGGGCTGGGCATGGACCTATGTCATCGTCGCCGAGCTGATCGGCTCATCGTCAGGCATCGGCCATATGATCACCGACAGCCAGGCCCTTCTCAACACCGGGCAGATTATCTTCGGCATCATCGTCATCGGCCTGATCGGCCTCGTCTCGGACTTCCTGTTCAAGGCATTCAATGCGTGGCTGTTTCCATGGAAGCTCGCATGACCAAGCTCAGGATCGATCAGGTTTCACGAACCTTTCCTGCCCGGGCCGGCCATGCGCCGACCAAGGCGCTCGAGCCGACCAGCCTGGACGTTGGCGACAACGACTTCGTCACCATTCTCGGTCCGTCCGGCTGCGGCAAATCCACCCTGCTCCGCATCGTCGCCGGTCTCGACCGGCCGACCAGCGGCAGCGTTCTGCTCGACGGGCGCGAGGTGAGCGGTCCCGGCGCGGATCGCGGCATGGTGTTTCAATCCTACACGCTGTTCCCCTGGCTCACCGTGCGGGAGAACATCGCCTTTGGCCTGCGCGAGCGCGGCATTTCGCAAGGCGAACGCGGCAAGATCGCGGACGCCTTCATCCGCCAGGTGGGGCTGTCCGGCTTCGAAAATCACTGGCCGAAGCAACTCTCCGGCGGCATGCAGCAGCGCACTGCGATCGCGCGCGCACTCGCCAATGATCCAAAGATCCTGCTGCTCGACGAACCCTTCGGCGCACTCGACAACCAGACCCGCGCGCTGATGCAGGAGATGCTGCTCGGGATCTGGGAGCGCGACCAGAAGACCGTGCTGTTCGTGACCCACGATATCGAGGAAGCGATCTTCCTCGGCAGCCGCGTCATCGTCATGAGCGCACGGCCCGGCCGTATCAAGGCCGAGATCGCCGTCGACCTGCCACATCCGCGCTCCTACAAGATCAAGACCACACCGGAGTTCGTCCATCTCAAGGAGCGCCTCGTCGAGGAAATCCGCACCGAGGCGTTGAAGGTTGCCGAACATGCCTGATCGTTCTGTCGCCAACGGCGAGCGCGTGCTTGCCGACCTCAACGGGCTCCGCGCCATCGGCGCCTACAAGACCGGCGTGCACAAGCCGACCCTGTCCGAGTCGCATCGCCGTTCGCTCGCATGGCTTGTCGAAAAGCTCCCCGAAGCGGGGCTCACCGGTACGATCGACGGCATCGGCAACGTCCTCGGCACGAGCACGCGCAGGGGACCGAAACTGCTGGCCGGATCGCATCTCGAAAGCCAGAACTACGCCGGCTGGCTCGATGGTCCGCTTGGTGTCGTCTATGCGCTGGAGGCCGCCCGCGTCATCAATTCCGATCCGTCGCTGCCCGGCGCGGTCGAGGTCGCGGCGTGGTGCGACGAGGAAGGGCATTTCGGGCATTTTCTCGGCTCGAGGTCCTATGTCGGCGGCGTCAGCGAAGCCGACATCGACGCTGCGCGCGACCGCACCACCGGGCAGAGCATGCGTGAGGCGCTATCCGATGCGGGTCTTGCCGGCCGCCCTCGCATCACTGCCGAACCAGGACGTCACATCGGATATCTGGAGGCTCATATCGAGCAAGGCGACGCGCTCGAGACGAGCGGCCTTGCGATCGGCGTGGTCACCTCGATCGTGGGCATCTGGCAGTATCGCATCAATTTCGTCGGCGAGCAGAACCACGCGGGCACGACCCGCATGGCCTCGCGCAAGGACGCAGGGCTGGCGCTGGCCAAATTCTGCGTGGCGATCGACGCGCGGTTTCCGGCCGTGGCCGGGCCGCGCACGGTGTGGACGACGGGCCGCATCACGCTCGATCCGGGGGCACCGAGCATCATCCCCGGCGGCGCCGAGATGCTGTTCCAGATCCGCGACGACGATCCGGCCGTGATCGCCCGGCTGGAGGCCTTGCTGCGGACGATGATCGATGAGACCAACTTGAGCGGCCCCTGTCACGCGACGCTGGAGCGGCTACGCACCGGCGTGCCCGCCAAAATGCATCCGCGCTTCCAGGAGGCCATCGAAGCTGCGGGCAAGGCCTTTGCGAACGGACGCTCCGTCCGCATGCCCAGCGGCGCCGGCCACGACGCGCAGGTTCTCGCCACCATCATGCCCGCGGCAATGCTGTTCGTGCCCTCGATCGGCGGCATCAGCCATCACTGGACCGAGAACACGGCTGACGCTGATCTCATCACCGGCGCGCAGGTGTTCGTAGACGCCTGCCGGCGCATTCTCGCGGGATGAGCGCGAAGCGGCCGTCGTCGCGCGACCATGTCGGTCGCTTGCAAGCCCTCGCCATATCTCGTTGCTCAATTTGCAGGGCAACCGAGCGGACCTTTCAAGACGTCACCTTCCGTCTTCGCCGCGTACGGCGCAGAAAGCGCCGTCTTCCCGAGAATCAGATCTGCCGCCTTCTCCGCTATCATGATGGTCGGCGCGTTCGTGTTCGATGAGGTGATACGCGGCATCACTGAAGCGTCGCAAATCCGCAGACCATCGAGGCCACGAAGGCTCAGCGACGGATCGACCACCGCCAGCTGGTCAGTGCCCATCCGGCAGGTGCCTACAGGGTGATGATCAGTCTTGCAGGTCCGATACGCATAGTCGGCGAGCGCGGCTTCGCTTGTGGCGGCAACACCGGGCATCCGCTCGACCATGACGAACGGCTCGAGCGCGGGTTGCCGGAGAATCTCGCGGGCCATCTTCAGCCCCTCGATCGCTGCCGAGCGATCACGCGCATCAGACCAATAGTTGGGATCAATCAAGGGCGTTGCGGAAGGATCGCCGCTCGCTAGCCGCACCTTGCCACGCGAGCTCGGCCGCAAGAACGCCGAATTGAGCGTGACGCCTGCATGCTCAAGCTTCTCCACGCCCGCCTCGATTCCCGAGCCGAGCCCGAGATGGAATTGCACGTCCGGCCATTCCAGCGCTCTCGTCGCCGGGTCGGCGTACCAGAAGCCCCCGGTCTCAAACAGGGTGGACGCAACCGGTCCGCGCTTGAACAGCAGATATTCCAGTCCCGCCCAGATCGTGCGGTGCAGCTTTACATAGCTGTCGTATGTGAAGTCGCCCTTGCACTCGGCAATCGCATAGAGGTCGAGGTGGTCCTGAAGATTCTCACCCACACCCGGCAAATCGTGGATCGGCCTGACACCGACTGCATTCAGATGGTCGGCCGGACCGATCCCCGACAGCAGGAGAAGCCGAGGCGATCCGATGGCGCCGCACGCAAGGATAACCTCTCGCTCGGCCCGAACCATCTCCCGTTGCCCTCGACGTACCGTTTCTAGTCCGACAGCCCGCCCATTCTCGACCACGATCCGCGTGCTGTAGGCGCCGGTCAGGACGGTGAGATTTGGTCGGCGACGGATCGGCTTCAGATAGGCGGTCGCGGTCGAGCACCGCCGCGCGTCTCGCACCGTCACCTGGTAGTGCCCGACGCCCTCCTGCCGCGCGCCGTTGAAATCGGGATTATAGGGCATCCCGTATTCCTGCCCCGCTCGCAGAAAAGCTTCGCTGATCGGCAGCGGGTTGATGGGCACCGAGACGCCGAGCGGACCACCGCGCGCATGGTAGGCGTCGACGAAGCGCTGGTTGTCCTCGGCGCGCTTGAAATACGGCAAGATATCCGAATAGCTCCATCCCGTCGCACCATCCGCTGCCCAGCCATCATAGTCTCGGGCATTACCACGGGTGTAGACTTGCGCATTGATGCTGGAGCCGCCGCCGAGCACCTTCGCCTGGGTATAGCGCAGCACGCGCCCGCCAAGATGGCGCTGGGGTACTGTCGAGTATCCCCAGGAAGCGATGCCCTTGGTCATCTTGGCAAAACCCGCCGGCATGCTGAACAGCGGGTTGTTGTCGCTGCCGCCAGCCTCGAGCAGGAGCACCCTGGTCGACGCATCGACGCTCAGTCGATTGGCGAGCACGCAGCCGGCGGAGCCGGCGCCGACGATGATGTAATCGTAAACCGTCATCTCATGTCCCCATGGATACGAAGATCATGGGTACGAAGATCATGAGTTCGAAGATCGGTCCTCGCAACATGATCTGCGACGCGCAACGCCTGGGCAGCGATCGTCAGTGACGGATTCACCGCTGCCGAAGTGGGCAGGAACGACGCATCGACGACGAACAGATTGGGATGATCAAAGGCGCGGCAGAACGGATCGAGTGGTGATGCCGCGGGATCGAGCCCGATGCGCACCGTCCCGCACTGATGCGAGGGCGTGCGCCGGTCGAACGCCTTTGACAGCACGATCGGGTAACCTGCAGCACGCAGCCGTTCCTTCAATGCCGCCACCAGCGCCAGATGGGTCGCCCAGTTCGAACGCTGCCAGTCGAGCCGGATCTTCGCGCCATCGACCGTCACGCGACTCTCCGCGCTCGGCAGATCCTCGCTCATCGCGTACCAGTCGACCGCATGCCGGCTCATCAGCCCAAGCGCCAATTCCGGTGCGAGCGGCATGCTGGCCTTCAGAATCGGCGCGGTGACACGTCCAAGCAACTGGATGTTGCCGAGCGGCGGCCCGCCGTGCCCGTCATCGAGATAGAAATCATTGATGCCGATCGTCTTCTGGTAGATCGAGTCGTTGACGACGCGCGGGTCGATCGCCAGCACGGCCGAAGCATTGTGGTTCATGAAATAGCGGCCGACTGCATCGGAGCGGTTCGCGATGCCGACCTTGGACGAGCGCAGAAGCAGTGAGGCCGAATTGACGGCGCCCGCCGCGAGCACGACGATCTCGGCACAGATCATCCTGCGCTCACCGGCCTGGATGACTTCGACGCCGGCGATGCGTTTGCCGTCCGGCTCGGCGACAAGCCGCTCGACCTGCGTACCTTCGCGCAGCTCGACATTGTCGTAGGCGAGAGCACAGGCAAGCCCGCAGGATTCGGCATCCATCTTGCCGTGCCCGGCGTCCGGGAATGCATCCCAGGGCGTCTTGGCGCGTTTGAGCCATGTCTCGATGTCGATACCAAGCGGCAGTGAAAACGGATTGAGCCCGATCTTCTTGAGCCGCTGCCGTACCGCTGATATCGCGGGCTCATCCGGCACCGGACCAAATGGATAAGGAGCCGAGTGAAAAGGCTCCGAGGAATCGTCCCCGAGCGCGCCGCGCACGTTGTAGAGCTGCTCCGCGCGGCTATACCATGGCTCCAGTTCGCAATAGCTGAACGGCCAGCCCGGCGTCGTTCCCTCGCGGTGCGCGATAGGCGCGAAGTCCTCCGCGCGGTAACGGATCAGCACCGCCCCGTAGAGCTTGGTATTGCCGCCGACATAATAGTAGTTGCCGGGGTTGAAGGCCTTCCCTGCCCCATCAAGCCAGGACTCCTGTGGCCGGAACACCCCGCGCTGGAAGATCGCCCTCGCGTCCCGCGCAGCCTCACAGTCGCGCAAACGCTGGCCGCGCTCGAGGATCACGATCCTTGCGCCGGTCGGCGCCAGACCCGCGGCAAAGGTCGCACCGCCCATGCCCGATCCGATGACGAGGACATCGGCTGTCTCCGTGGTCTTCATGCAGCTCTCGCAGCGCTCGATCAGATGCGGCGTGTCGTCTCTGGATCGAACAGCACCGCCTTGTCGAGGTTGAACGCGAAGGTGTGCTGTTGTCCGAGCCGGACGTCGGCATCGGCTCGCATGCGAGCGGTCACCTCCTTGCCCGCGACCCGGATGACGACATAGGTATCCGATCCGGCAGGTTCGATGATCTCCACACCTGCATCGAACCGGACCACCGATCTGGCGTTGCGGTCCATGCTTTCGTCATCGTTCACGGCCTCGGGACGAATGCCGAAGATCACCTTGGCACCGTCCTTGAGCGCGGTAGCATCCGCGCTCGCCGGTACCGGCAGCATGATCGATGAGCCATCCTTGCGCGCGAGCGCGATACGCTGCTGGCCATCCGCCTGGGTAACGGTACCCTCCAGCAAGTTCATCGCCGGCGACCCCATGAAGTCCGCGACAAACATGTTGGCGGGACGATTATAGATCTCACTCGGGCTTCCCACCTGCTGCAATTCGCCATTCTTCAATACGGCGATCTTGGTCGCCAGCGTCATGGCCTCGATCTGGTCGTGCGTGACATAAACGATCGTCGTACCGGTCGTCTGATGCAGACGCTTGATCTCGACCCGCATGTCGACGCGCAGCTTGGCATCGAGGTTCGACAACGGCTCGTCGAACAGAAAGACACTGGGGCGTCTGACGAGCGCCCGTCCCATGGCGACGCGCTGTCTCTGTCCGCCGGAAAGCTGGCTCGGCCGGCGCGACAGGAGATGTTCGATCTGCAAGGTCTTGGCGACCCCGGCCACCGCCTTGTCGCGCTCCGCTCGGGGAACACCGCGCATCTCCATGCCGAACCCGATGTTCTCGGCGACCGACATGTTCGGGTAGAGCGCATAGGACTGGAACACCATTGCGATGTCCCGCTTTGACGGGTGCAGGTTATTGACGACGGCACCGCCGATGCGGATTTCGCCCGAGGAGATCCCCTCAAGGCCTGCAATGGTGTTGAGCAGAGTCGATTTACCGCAGCCTGACGGACCGACCAGCACCAGAAAGCCGCCCTTCTCGAGCGTGATGTCGATCCCCTTCAGAACCTCGATCGTCCCGAAGCGTTTGCGAAGCGAGCTGATCTCGAGCGTGGCCATCTCTTCATCCCTTTACGGCGCCAGCCATCAGGCCGCGGACAAAATATCGACCGGCAATGACATAGACGAGCAGCGTCGGCGCGGCGGCGATGATCGCGGCCGCCATGTTGACGTTGTATTCGACCACACCCGTCGAGGTGTTGACGAGATTGTTGAGCGCAACCGTCATCGGTGCGGTATCGCCGGCCGCAAAGGTTGAGCCGAACAGGAAATCGTTCCAGATATTGGTGAATTGATAGATCACGGTGACGATGATGA
This sequence comes from Bradyrhizobium sp. UFLA05-89, assembly GCF_059803475.1. Lineage (NCBI taxonomy): Bacteria > Pseudomonadati > Pseudomonadota > Alphaproteobacteria > Hyphomicrobiales > Nitrobacteraceae > Bradyrhizobium > Bradyrhizobium sp. UFLA05-89. The sequence goes on from NZ_JBANBA010000004.1 coordinate 124,171, forward strand.
TCGGCGTGGAGTTCGGCAGCAGGATCCGGCGGAAGATCTGGAAGAAGCTCGCACCATCGATCATCGCGGCCTTGATGAGTTCGGACGGAAACGCCGCGTAATAGTTGCGGAAGAACAGGGTGGTGAATCCGAGGCCATAGATGACGTGCACGATCACCAGATTGACCGTCGCGTTGCCGAGACCGAACGACCAGCCGGTCAGGTCAGCCAGTTCGACCCCGATGCGGCCGAGCATACCGAGGATCACGGCCATCGGGATGATGACCGACTGGAAGGGGATGAAGCAGGCGAACAGCATCATGCCGAACACGAGCTTGTGGCCGGGAAAGCTCCACTTGGTCAGGACGTAGCCGTTCAATGCGCCGAGCAGAGTCGAGATCAGAACTGCCGGAACGACCATCTTCACCGAGTTGAAGAAATAGCCACTGATCCCGCGCGTCTCCGACACCCCGATGCGTGCCTCGCCCCATGCCATGGACCAGGGCGCGAACGTCAGGTGCCGCGGGAGAGCGAACATGTTGCCGCCGGTGACCTCATCCAACGGCTTGAGCGACGTCATCACCATGACCAGGAGCGGCACGAGATAAACGAGCGCGAACAGAAACAACAGGCCATAGATGACGATCCGTGTCGTCCGAGAATGACCCGGACCACGGCGCGCCGGCGCTGACGTGATCAGATCCGCGGCGCTCATCGGTTCTGCTCCCTGGTTTCGGAGTAGATGTAGGGCACCATGATCGCCGCGATCGTCATCAGCATGATCACCGCGCTGGCCGATCCAACCGCCATCTGGTTGCGAGTGAACGTATAGGAGTACATGAATGTTGACGGCAGCTCCGCCGCCCCGCCGGGGTTCTTGCCGGTCACCGACAGCACGAGGTCATAGGATTTGATCGCCATATGGGCCAGAACGATCAGGGCCGAGAAGAAGACCGGGCGTATGATCGGAATGACGATGCGGCGGTAGGTCTGGTAGGTCGAGGCGCCGTCGATCTGTGCCGCCTTGAGGATTTCGCCATCAACACCGCGCAGTCCCGCAAGAAACATCGCCATGACGAAACCCGAGCTCTGCCAGATGCCGGCGATCGCGACGCAATAGATCATCATCTTCGGATCGACCACCCAATCGAAATGGAAGCTGGTCCATCCCCAATCGTGCAAGGCGTTTTCCAGGCCGATACGCGGATCGAGAAACAATTTCCAGGCCGTGCCGGTCACGATGAATGACAGCGCCAGCGGATAGAGATAGATCGGCCGCAAAATGCCTTCGCCGCGAATCTTCTGATCGAGCAGGATCGCCAGCAACAGGCCGAGAAACAGGCAGAAAAAGATGTAGAGGCCGCCGAACAGACCCATGTTGACGAGGGCGGTGTACCAGTTCGACGGCGGGTCGGTCTCGAAGGTCCAGTTCCACAGCCGCACGTAGTTGGTAAAGCCGATCAGGTTTGTGGTCGGAAACGCCTTCGAACTCGTGAACGACAGAAACAGGGTCCAGAGATTGAAGCCGTAGACGAAGACCAGCACGAGCAGGAACGACGGCGCCAGCACAAGCCTTGGCAGCCAGTCCTGAAGCCTTCCGCGCAGAGACGGGCCGAGCTTCCGCCGGGCCATTGCGGTTGCCGCCTCGCGTTCGGTCATCGCGGTCATGATGATCCTCCGAAAGCCACACCCCGCCGCCGCGACGAGCCCTGACGGCGACGCAGGCGCAGCGATGACTTCGATTTCAATAGCCTCTCCCGTTTACAGAGCAGAGCAAACGGGAGAGGAGCCGCTGCGCCACTACTTGGCGGCGTTGATTGCCTTCACCAGCTCAGTTACGGCGATATCCGACGTCTTGATGCCGCCATGCATGAACTTCGTCACGACATCGTAGTACGCCGTGGCGATGGCTGGCGGCTGGGCGTAGTTCTGGGCGAGCGAGCCGAAGAACGTTCCCTTCGCGTTGGCCGCCTTGACGTCCGCGATGCCCTTCTTTCCGCAGATGTCGAAGGCCGCATCCGAAACATCCAGTCTCGCCGGCACGGAGCCCTTGATGACGTTGAACGCCGACTGGACTTCGGGGCTTATCGTCACCTCTGCGAGTGCAAGCTGCGCCGCCTGGCGGTCCGCCGGGACCTTGAAGAAGGCGAACATGTCGGAGTTATAGAACACCGATCCGTCCGTCCCCGGGAAGCGGTAGCACAGGAAATCCTTGCCGGCTTCCTTGTGGGCTGCTGCGAACTCCCCCTTGGCCCAGTCCCCCATCACCTGCACGAGCGCATCGCCCTTGATCACCATCGCGGTGGCCAGATTCCAGTCGCGACCAGTGTAGTTCGGGTCGACATAGTCGCGCAGCTTGGCGAGGTTGTCGAAAGCCTTCTTCATCGTGTCCGACTTGAGCGCGCTCTCGTCGAGATCCACGAACGCCTTCTTGTAGAACTCGGTGCCACCGGTCGACGCGACGATCGAATCGAACATCGTCGCTTCCTGCCAGGGCTGGCCGCCAAGCGCGAGCGGAACGACGCCGGCTTTTTTCGCCTTGTCGAGCAGTGCGACGAATTCGTCGAAGTTCTTGGGCTCCGTGCCGCCAATTTTCTCCATGACGGCCTTGTTCAGCCAGATCCAGTTGACGGAGTGGATGTTGACAGGAACGGCGCCCCATTTGCCGTTGGTCTTGGCGAACTTCTGCAGCGCCGCCGGGATGAGCTTGTCCCAGCCCTCCTTGTCGGCAAGCTTGGAGATATCGGCAAGCGAACCTTGCTCGGCGTACTCGAGCGCGTAGTAGCCAAGGATCTGCGATGCCGTCGGCGGATTGCCCGCGGCGACATTGGCCTTCAGTGTGGTCATCGCCGCGCCACCGCCGCCGCCAGCAACCGGCACGTCCTTCCAGGCGTATCCCTGCTTGGCGACGGCCTGCTTAATGACGTCGAGCGCGGCCGCTTCGCCACCTGACGTCCACCAATGCAGCATCTGCACTTCCTTGATGTCCGCCGCGTGCGCCAGCGTCCCATAGCTGATGGTGACGGCAGCCAAAGCCGTCGAGATCAGAAATGCGCGGAACTTCATACGCGTGTCCCTTCCCTTTTTTGGTCGTTTCCTGCCGGAAGCGGTCCGGCACCGTTTCGAGAGGCCGGTTCGGCTCTTGAATATCATTATCGTTGTCGTCTGCGGTTGCCGCCGAACCCATAAGAAGCGGCCCGCCTTCCGAAGCTCCTTTCCTAGTGTCCAACAAAACGAGGGGCGCGCTTGCCCCTGAAGGCGGCAACGCCCTCGGCGAGATCATCGGTCGTGGCGGTGAGCGCGCCAGCAAGCCCTTCGATGGGGGCGTCACTGTCCTCCCCTTCGGCCGCATTAATCATGGCCTTGACGATCTGCACGGCAAGTGGGCCGCGCGCGGCAACGTCAGACGCCAGGCTTTCGGCGCGTGTCAGTGCTTGGCCATCGTCGGTCACTTCGTCGACCAGACCGAGCTCGCAACCTTCTTCGGCGGTGAACAGACGTCCCGTGAGTGCCATGCGGCGCACGACGGAGGCGCCGAAGCGGCGAACCAGTCGCTGCGTTCCCGACCAGCCAGGCGCCATGCCCAGTCCCGTCTCCGGAAGCCCGAGCTTGATGCCGCGCTCGGCGATACGTATGTCCGCCACCGCGGCGAGTTCCAGTCCACCGCCGAATGCGTGGCCGGTGAGCGCCGCAATGAGCGGCACGCGCAGGCGCGCCAGCGCCTCGAACGCGCGATGGCCCGCACGCGTCCAATCGCGCCACATGTCGAGCGCCGGCAAGCCGCCCCAGGCTGCAATATCGCCGCCGGCGCAAAATGCCTTGCCTTCGCCGAACAGGATCGCCACGCGGGTCTCGCGCGAGGCCTCGATGGCCCGCGCCGCCTCGCCGAGCGCCTCGATCATGTCGCGATCAAGCGCATTGAGCTTATCGGGGCGCTTGAGGCCGAGACGGGCGATCGATCCCTGGAAGGTCAATTCGACAAACGGGCTCAAGCTGCCCTCCGCAATTCGAGGCCAATCGGTTCGGGACGGAACAGCACGGCCGGCATCAACTTGAGATTGCCCGCCACTCGCAGTGGGAATTCCGATTGTGCAAGCACGTCACGCTGCAAGTCAACACCGGGCGCGATCTCGACGACTGTGACGCCTTCGGGCTCGAGCCTCAAGACGCAACGTTCGGTGACGTAGACGATCTCCTGCCCCTGCGCGACCGCCTGCCTGCCCGAAAACGACACCTGCTCGACCTCGTTGACGAGCTTTTTGACTTTCCCTTCCCTGGCAATCCGCAACGAGCCATCGGCGATCTCGAGGCCTGCGCCCGCGGTGAAGTAGCCGGAGAACACGATCCGCTTGGCCCGCGCCGTGATGTCGACAAAGCCGCCAGCCCCGGCCGTCACATGGGGACGGAGGCCGAGCTTGGAAACGTTGACCGAGCCTGAGCGGTCGATCTGCAGAAACGAGAGCAGCGACATGTCGAAGCCGCCACCCTGGAAATAGGTGAATTGATGTGGCGACTGGACGATCGCCTCGGCATTCGACGCACAGCCGAACTGAAAATCGAGCAGCGGAACACCGCCGATGGCGCCCTGCTCGATCACCCAGGTGACCGCACCGTGCCGGCCTTCCTCGATCAGAATACGCGGGACGTTGGCCGAAATGCCGAACCCGATGTTGACGGCGTCGCCGTCGCGAAGCTCCATCGCGACGCGACGTGCGATGGCTTTGCCGACGTCGAATTTTGGCGTCTCGAACGAGGCGATTGGCCGAAAGATCTCACCGGAAATCGCGGGCTCATACGGCGTGTTCGTGGTCTGGAGTTGGTCCGGAGCCACGACGATCACATCGACGAGCACGCCTGGCACGACCACGTCATGAGGACGCAAGGTGCCGGCAGCCGCAAGGCGCTTGACCTGTGCGATCACGAGGCCGCCATTGTTGCGCACGCTCAGCGCCTGGTCGAGCGGCCCGAGAATGCCGCCCTCGTGCTCGTACGAAAGATTGCCGCGTTCGTCCGCAGTGGTGGCGCGAATGATCGCGACCTGCGGAATGATGCTCGGGAAGAACAGCCAGTCCTCGCCGGCGAAGTTCACCCGACTGACGATCGGCTCGGAAGCAGCCTTGCCGTTCATTGCGCAGCCTTCACGCGCTGGGTCGACGAAGGTGTCCATGCCGACCTTGGTCAGCACGCCCGGGCGCTTTGCAGCGGCTTCGCGGTGCATGTCGAACAGGATTCCCGACGGCACATTGTAGGCGGGAATGCTGTTCCCCGAGATCATCTCCCAGATCGCGGGGGGAGCGGCCGAGGAAGGGCCGGACGGATAAGAGCCGGCCAGGACCTTCTTGAGGCATCCAGGCTTGGCGATGTGATCGATGCCTTTGACGCCCCACATGTCGCCAGCAGCGATCGGATGCAGCGTCGTCAGGTTGCGCGGGTGGCCGTCGGCTTCAAATCTTGCGCCGATGGCGGCGAGCACCGCATCCGGGCAGCCCAGCCCGGATGACGAAGAGACCGTCACAACGGCACCGTCGGGTATCAGATGGGCCGCCTCAGAAGCGCTCAAGACCTTCGTTCGTGCCATAGTCCGCCTCAGGTCGCCAGATCGATGGGCGTCTCGTGCCCCGTTCGTGCAGCCTCACGCGTCGACAGCGCGAGGCTCAGAGACTTGATTCCATCCTCGCCCGTTGCAGAGGGTGCCCCACGGCCCGCGACCGCATCGCCGAAGAGGCGCACCGCCCGCAGATAGAGATTCTCGTGCGCGACCGTGAGCTGCCTCTCGCCGTCTTTGGTCCGCAGCAGGACCTCGCCTTTCGGCTGCTGGGTCATACAGTCGATCCCGATCAGCGACCCCTCTTCGCCGTGGACCTCGAAGCCGGTCACCGCGTATCTGGTCGTGAAGGCGTCGTGGAACTGGGCAATCAGCCCGCTTTCAAAGCGGACGACCCCCATGACGCCGTCTTCGAGACCTGCCTGGCCCATACCACCCCGCGAGGTCATCGCGGTCACGGCAACAGGCTCCTCGTCGAGCACGAAACGCATGGTGTCGGCATCATGAACGGTGATGTCGAGCACCACGCCGCCACCCGACCCCGGCCGCTCGATCCGCCAGCCCTGCAGATGCGGCGGCAGGTAGACCGAATGAAACACGCGGGCAAACAGCGGCTTGCCGATGTGGCCGGCCTTGATCGCGGCATGAATTGCGCGATGGGTGGCCGCATTGCGCAAATGATGGTTCGTCCCCATTTGCACGCCCGCCGCCTTGCAGGCCGCAACCATCCGCTTGGCATCCGCCAAATTCAGTGCGAGCGGCTTCTCACACAGAACGTGTTTTCCGGCCGCAGCTGCGGCCAGCGTTTGCGAGCAATGATGCTCGTTCGTTGTCGAGATATAGACCGCATCGATACCGCTTCCGAGCAACGCCTCGAGATCCGTCGTTGCGGTCGCGATTCCATTCTCGCCGGCAAAGCGCTGCGCGCGCTCCGGATCGCTGCTCATCACGGCTACCACCTCGCCATTCCCCCCGCGGATGGCCTCGATCACCCACTCGCGCGCGATCGTACTTGCACCGATCAATCCCCAACGCAGGCCACTCAAGATGCGATCCTCCGTTTGAATGTCGCTCCACAACTCTCCCGAACGACCAAGCGCGCTTCGCCGACATAGCTCTCGAGACGACGCTCGCCCTCGTTGATCTGCCTCAGCAACATCTGCGCTGCGCGTTCTCCGAGACTGCCGGCATCGACCGAGACGGTGGTCAGAGCGGGAGAGACATGACGGGCCTCGGCGGTGTCATCGAAACCGACGACGGCAACATCGCGCCCGACGGTCAACCCCTGTCGTGCGATCGCCAACATCGCGCCGATGGCCACGACGTCGTTGAAGCAAACCACCGCCGTCGGTCGCCTCTCCGACGACAACAGGCGCTTCATTGCGTCGAAGCCGCCATCCTTCGTTGGCATGCTCTCAATGATCCGCGCGGGCTCGACGGCAAGTCGCGCCTGCTCCATGGCGCCGGCAAATCCGGCGACACGGTCCTGGAAGACGACCATCCGGCCGACACCGCCAACGAAAGCGACATCGCGATGGCCGAGCTCGATGAGATGTTCGGTCGCCCGCGTTGCACCAGCCAGATTGTCGGAAACCACCAGCGAGGCCCGGGCTCCGATGATCCGCCGGATCGCGAGCACGATGGGCAAACGCGCCTCGAGCCGCGAGATCTCCGCCACATCGGTATCGAGCGCCGGACTAAGGATCAGGCCGGCGGCGCCATGCTCCCGCATTGAGCGCACCACCTCGGCCTGCCGGACGACGCTCTCGGCAGTATTGGCGATGAACGGAACAAACCCGGAGTTTTGCAGGGCTCGCTCGATGCCAATGGCAAGCTCGGCAAAAAACGGGTTCGACAGATCATTGATCACCATTCCGACGATGTCGGCCCTCGCGCGGCGCAAGCTCGCAGCACCACGGTTGTAGACATAGCCGAGAGCGTCCATCACGCCTGCCACGCGCTGGCGCGTCTCCTCTTTGACGAGAGGACTCCTCTTGAGCACAAGCGACACCGTCGACTTCGACACCCCCGCCGACTTGGCAATGTCGAGGATCGTCACCGCACGAGATTTGCGCCCCGCACGCGCCATGCCCTTCGCGAGCCTCCCTGAATTTGGAACGTTCCAAATACTCCTATTCTTCTTGACGCGCAAGGCTCGAAATTGCGGCTACTGCGGAATTTTGACCTCAAACGTCAGACGCTTCATATTATAGAACGTTCCAAATAGTGCCCGTTCGCTTCGGCGCGAGCGCATGGAAGGAAACCGATATGGATGATCAGCGACGACCTAGCGCTTTGGTGACGGGAGCGGGACGCGGCATCGGCCGCGCAATCGCGCTCGCTCTATCGGAAGCCGGCTTCTCGATCATCGTGAATGATCTTCCTGGCTCGGAAGATCTCGACGAGACGCTGGCAGCCATCCGCGAAGCAGGCGGGGATGCAAAGGCCATCAGCCTGGATATTTCGCGGGTCGAGCAGCACCATCAATTCGTGGACGACGCCTGGAATGCCTTTGGCGGCATCGACTGCCTCGTCAACAATGCTGGTGTATCCGTCAGCGTGCGCGATGATCTCCTGAAGATGACACCGGAGAGCTACGACCGCATCATGAATATCAACCTGCGCGGCCCCTTCTTCCTGACTCAGGAGGTCGCGCGGCGGATGATCGGCGCGCAATCGCAGCACTTTCGCAGCATCATCACGATCTCGTCGATCAATGCCGAGTTCGCCTCGATTGACCGCGGAGAGTACTGCGTCTCCAAGACGGGACTGTCCATGATGGCCCGACTTTTCGCGATCCGGCTTGCCGATCACGGCATCGGGTCCTACGAGCTTCGGCCAGGGATCATCCGAACGCAAATGACTGCCGTCGCCAAGGATAAGTACGACCGGCTCATTGGCGAGGGTCTCACGCCTATCAAGCGCTGGGGTGAACCCGAGGATATCGGAAAAGCCGTCGCCACCTTGGCGATAGGCCAACTCGGCTATTCGACGGGAGATGTCATCCACGTCGATGGCGGCCTGGCGCTGCGGAAGCTCTGACGGCGGATGGAGGCCTATCGCCTAAAGCGCGATGAGATTGGGACGCATCGTCATCGCGCTTTAGGTTATTGCTTGAGCATGATCCTTTCGGAAAACCGCTTCACACTTTTCCGGATCATGCTCTACACAATCCCCGCCGACGTTCCGGCGATGGCGGGACGCTCCCTCGCCTTTTGCGCGCGATAACCGGATGCGCGATAGGCCGCGATCGGCGCGATCGCACCGCCGGCGCGCAGGCGGGCAATGGCGAGCAGTGGCGAGACGTCGGTCGTGAAGGCGCGCTTCAATTCGAGATGTGCGCCGAGCGCGTCATTGGACTCTTGCGCCGCTTCGAGTGCTGCGCGATCGACGATGAGCGCCTGCGCATAGGCGCGCTGCAGCTCGATCGCCGATTGCATCAGGCTCTCGATCGGATCGGTCACGTTATGCGACTGGTCGATCATATAAGCTGGCGCAAAGCCTTCCGCCTTGCGACGCTCGGCGTCGATCAGCTCGTTGAAGACGAGAAACAGCCGGAACGGCTCGACCGAGCCGCTGTCGAGATCGTCGTCACCATATTTTGAATCGTTGAAATGGAAGCCTGCGAGCTTGCCGAAGCGAACGAGCCGGGCGACGATCTGCTCGATATTCACGTTCGGCGCATGATGGCCGAGATCGACGAGGCAATACGCCTTGGGCCCGAGCTCCTGCGCAACGGCAAAACTCGAACCCCAATCCGAGATCACGGTCGAGTAGAACGCCGGCTCGTAGAGCTTGTGCTCGAGGAACACCCGCCAATCAGCAGGGAGTGCGGCGACGATCTCGCGCATCGCGTCGATATAGCGGTCGAGCGCCTTGGTCAGATTCGATTGGCCGGCAAAGTTCGAGCCGTCGGCGATCCAGACGGTCAGCGCATTCGAGCCAAGCTTGCGGCCGATCTCGATGCACTCGATATTGTGCGCGATCGCCTGAGCGCGCACGCGCGCATCGGTATGCGACAACGAACCGAACTTGTACGAAAGCTCCTGCCCCGCCTGATCCTGGAACGTGTTGGAATTGACCGCGTCGAAGGCAAGGCCATGCGTCGCGGCTTTTTCGCGCAAGGCTGCATAGTCGTCGACCTTGTCCCACGGAATGTGCGGCGAGATCGCAGGGGTTGCCCGCGCCAGTTGCTGGATTACGGCGCAATCGTCGATCTTCTCGAAGACATTGCGCGGCTCACCTGGCCCCGGAAAGCGGGCAAATCGCGTCCCCCCCGTGCCGACGCCCCAGGTCGGAATGGCGACGCCGAAGGCCATGACCTTCTGGACCAAGGCGTCCGCGTCGATCCCGTGCCGCGCCAGTGTGCGCTTCAGGGCATCGAAGTCTTCAGTGGTTGCGTCTTCGAGCCGCGCGTTCTGCTTGGCGACGAAATCCGCGCTGATCGAGAACGGCGTGCTCATCGCGTGAAGGCCTGGGCGTTGCCGGCATCGACATTAAGAATGTTGCCGGTCGATTTGGCCGAAAGGTCGGACGCGAAGAAGTAGACACCCTCCGCAATATCCTCGGGGAAAACCGACAGTTTGAGCATCGAGCGCTGGCGATAGACTTCCTCGAGTTGATCTTCGGTGACCTTGTTGGACGCCGCACGCTGCTGACGCCACTCGCCTTCCCAGATCTTCGAGCCGCGCAGCACCGCATCCGGATTGACCGTGTTGACGCGAATGCCATGCGCCGCGCCTTCCAGCGCCAGGCAGCGGGCGAGATGGATCTCCGACGCCTTGGCTGCGCAATAGGCCGAAGCGCCCGCCGAAGCGGCAAGGCCGTTCTTCGAGGCGACGAAGATGATGGCGCCACCAATGTTCTGACGCTGCATCAGCCGGAACGCCTCGCGCGAGACAAGGAAATAGCCAGTGGCGAGAATGTCCATGTTCTTCTGCCACAGTCCAAGACTCGTGTCCTCCACCGGCGAGGCCGAGGCAATCCCCGCGTTCGAGACGACGATGTCGACACCGCCAAATGCGCGCGCGGCCTGTTCGAACGAAGCGACCACTGCTGCCTCGTCAGTCACGTCGAGCTTCACGCCGATCGCCGCGTCGCGGCCATGGCGTTTCGTGATCGCCGCAACGCGCTCGTTCAGCGCCTTCTCGTCGATATCGGCAATGACGAGGCAAGCGCCTTCATCGAGCAACCGCTGCGCGGTCGCTCCGCCAATGCCGCCGGCACCGCCGGTCACATAGGCGATCCGCCCGGCAAGCGATTTCGGCTTGGGCATGCGCTGGAGCTTGGCCTCCTCCAGCAGCCAATATTCGATGTTGAAGGCCTCCTGCTCGGCAAGGCCGACATAGGCACTGACGCCCGAGGCGCCACGCATGACGTTGATTGCGTTGACATAGAATTCGGCCGCAACGCGCGCCGTCGCCTTGTCCTTGGCAAACGTGAACATGCCGATTCCCGGAGCGAGATACACGACCGCGTTGGGATCGCGCATGGCCGGTGTGTCAGGATGTTTGCAGCGCTCGTAATAGGCCGCGTAGTCGCGCCGGTACGCGGCGAGGACGTCGTCGAGGCCAGCGATCACCTCGTCGAGATTGTCGCGCACGGGATCGTAGGGCAGCAGCAATGGCCGGATCTTGGTACGAAGAAAGTGATCCGGACAGGAGGTGCCGAGCGGCGCCAACTTCGTCAGCGCGCTGGCGTTGACAAACTCCAGCACCTCCGGGGCATCGGTGAAATGGCCGATCTTGCGCTCGTCGGAGGAGATCTTACCGCGGATCAGCGGCATCAGCCTGGCCGCAATCGCGCGGCGCTTCTCCGGCAAAGCTGTTTCGACCTTGGCACCGCCGAAAGCCGGCTTCTGTTCATGCAACGCAAGCCAATCAGCGGCCTGCTGAATCACGCGCAAGGTCATCTCGTAACAGGCTTTCGACGTCTCGGCCCAGGTGAAGAGCCCGTGGCCGCCGAGAACCACCCCGACATAGTCGGGATGGCGCGTGGCCATCTCGCCGAGTTTCAGGCCGAGATCGAACCCGGGCCGCTGCCACGGCAGGAATCCGAGCTTGCCGCCGAAAACCTCGCGGGTCAGACGCTCAGCGTCGACTGAGGCGGCAATGGCGATGACCGCGTCGGCGTGGACGTGATCGACATGACGGTGCGGCACGAAGGCGTGCAGGGGCGTATCGATCGAAGTCGCGCGCGGATTGAGATCGAAGGTGCAGTGATTGAACAAGGCGACCATCTCGTCCTCATGGGCGAGGCCGCGATAGAGGCCTTTCAGGCTCTCGAGCTTGTCGAGGTACAGCGTTGAAAAGCCGTCCCGCTTCATCGAGCCGAGGTCGCCGCCAGACCCTTTGACCCAGAGCACGCGTGTAGTCTCGCGCGTCAGTGGATCCTTCATCTCGATCTTGGCTGAGGTGTTGCCGCCGCCGAAATTGGTGATGCGCAGATCGGCCCCGAGCAGGTTCGAGCGGTACAGCAACTGACCTGCCTCATCGAGCCCGGCGGCGAGCGCGTCGTCCCAGAGATTTGGCAGGGGCGTGGCCGCGACCTCGCTCATTAGGCATTCTCCCTGTGCTTGATCTCTGGGCAGCTTAGGCCACGGATTCAATCAAGGTCAATCACCGACACTCAGCAGTGCGACGCAATATGATTGATGCGGCGCGATATTGAGCGAATTTGACGGTTTGCAGTTGACCACTCGTCGAGAGCGTGACCTATTTACGGGCAAAAGGGAGGGCGACGTGCACGAGCGGGAACGCTGGCAGGTCATCAAGGCACTCTTGCGTGAGCGGTCGCTGGTGCGCATCGCCGACGCTTGTCGCGCGACCGGCGTCTCCGAAGCCTCGATACGGCGCGATTTCGCCAGGCTTGCCGAGCAAGGTGTCGCGATAAGGGTGCACGGCGGACTCGAAGCCCTGCCGGAAACCGCCAACGCACCGGGCGACGTCCTCTCCCTTGCCACCCGCTCCTTCGACGTCAGCCAGACGCTCAACATCGACGCCAAGCGCGCCATTGCGAAAGCGGCAGTCGCCCTCTGCACCGACGGCGAGACGATCATCATCAATGGCGGCACGACGACGTACCAGATGGGCGAGTATTTGCGCGAGCGCCGTCTGAAGGTGTTGACCAATTCCTATCTGCTCGCCGACGCGCTGATCCACACGTCGAAATGCCGCGTCGCCTTGCCGGGTGGCGAGGTCTATCGTGAGCAGGGAATGATCGTCTCGCCTTTTGAAGAGGATGCGATCCAGCACTATTCGGCGACGCGGATGTTCATGAGCGCAATCTCGATCGGACCGCTCGGCGTGATCGAGGGCGATCCCCTGCTCGCCCGCGCCGAATCCAAACTGCTGAAGCGTGCCGACAAGCTGATCGTGCTGGCCGATTCCTCGAAGTTCGTCTCGCGCGGCAGCCTTGTCGTCTGCCCGCTCTCGCGCATCGATATGCTGATCACCGATTCCGATGCGCCGAGCGACGCACTCGACATGCTGCGCGCACATGGTGTCCGCGTCGTTGTCGTCGATGCGGGCGCTCAAACCATTGCGGCGGCGTGACCATGACAACGGACGCGCACAGTCATCCTCCTGCGGCGCCGCTTCTGTCGGTGCGCGCGGTCGAGAAATCCTTTCCAGGCGTGCGGGCGCTGTCCGGCGTCTCGTTCGACGCTGCCAAAGGCGAAGTCCACGCCTTGCTCGGCGAGAACGGCGCCGGCAAGTCGACGCTGATCAAGATCGTTTCGGGCGTGTTCCCGCCCGATCGCGGCGAGGTTCTCGTGGACGGCAAGCCGGTCGATCTCGCACGGCCGGACGATGCCCGGCGCGCCGGCATCGCCACGATCTATCAGGAGCTGCTGCTGTTTCCGGAGCTCACCGTCGCCGAGAACATCTTCATGGGGCATGCGCCGCGCGCAGGCCTCCGCCGGATCGACTGGCGGGCGATGCGGGAGAAGACAAATGCGCTGCTCGCCTCGCTCGAGATTCATGACCTGCAGGCAGACCGCATCGTCGGCTCGCTCAGCGTCGGCAATCGTCAGCGCGTCGAGATCCTGCGCGCGCTGTCGCAGGACGCGCGCATACTGATCATGGACGAGCCGACCGCGGCTCTGACCGAGTACGACGTGACGCGGCTGTTCGACATTGTGCGCAAGCTGAAAGCCCGCGGTGTCGCCGTGATCTATATCAGCCATCGGCTCGACGAGATTTTCGCGATCGCCGATCGTGTCACGGTGCTGCGCGATGGCGCCCATGTCGCTACCAAGCGCGTTGCCGACACGGACGCGGCCGAACTCGTGCAATTGATGGTCGGCCGCAGGATCGAAAGCCTGTTCCCGAAGATCACGGTTCCAATCGGCAAGCCGGTGCTGGAGGTGAAGAACCTCGAACGACGGCCACTGACGAGGAACGTCTCGCTCACGGTGCGCGCCGGCGAGATCGTCGGCGTTGCCGGCCTCGTCGGCTCGGGTCGCAGCGAGCTGGCGCAAACCATTTTCGGCGTCACGCCGGCCGATAACGGCGAAATCCGGATCGCCGGACACAAGGTCGACATCCGCTCGCCGGCACAGGCACGGTCTTTGGGCGTCGCCTATGTTCCCGAAGATCGCGGCACGCAGGGCCTGGTGCGGCCGATGACGGTGCGCGAGAACTTCAGCCTCGCCGCGCTTGGCAAGATCGCATTCGGCGGCTTCATCGATCGCGGCGCCGAACGAAAGCTCGCCGGCGACGGCGTCAAGCGCTTTGCGGTCAAGACGAGCTCGCTCGAGCAGACCGCCGGCAAGCTCTCCGGCGGCAATCAGCAGAAGATCGTGCTCGGCAAATGGCTCGCCAATGGGCCGAAGCTGTTGATCCTCGACGAGCCGACGCGCGGCATCGATGTGGGCGCCAAGGCCGAGATCCATCGGCTGATGGGCGAGCTTGCGGCCCAGGGGCTCGCCATCCTGATGATCTCGAGCGAGCTGCCAGAAGTGCTCGGCATGAGCGACCGCATCCTCGTGATGCGCGAAGGCCGTATCGTTGCCGAATTCTCGCGCGAAGAAGCAACCCAGGAGTCGATCGGCGCAGCGATGATGGGCAGTCATGACAACGCGGAGGAAGCGGCATGACGACCGTGACCTTGGCCGGCGCCGAGGCTGATCCGCGGCGGCGGCTGAAGGTGCTTGCCTCGCAGGAGGCTTTGCTCGCGATCGCAGTGATCGGACTCGCCATCGCCGTCGGCCTTTACAATCCGCGCTTTCTGGCGGCGCGCAATCTTTCCGACGTGCTGCTCGGCAACGCCTATATCGCAGTCGCGGCAGTCGGCATGTCGATGGTGATCGTTTCCGGCAACATAGATATTTCCGTTGGCGCGCTGATCGGCGTCCTGGCGACGATCAGCGGCACTCTGGCCGTGAACGGCGCGCCGATCGTGGTCGCCTGGCTCGCGGCGCTCGTTGCCGGCGTCCTCGTGATGGCCTTGCAGGGCGCCATCATCGCCTATCTGCGCATTCCGGCGATCGTGGTTACGCTCGGCATGCTGTCGATCCTCAAAGGCGGTCTGATCAGCGTCACCGGCGGCAAATGGATCACCGACCTGCCCGACAGCTTCCATCTCGCCGATATCGAGCTCTTCGGCGTGCTGCCGTTTCCGGTTTTTCTCACGATTTTGGTGACGATCCTGGCCGCCTTGTGGATGCGCTATTCGGCCTCGGGCCGCGCCATCTACGCGGTCGGCGGCAACGCCGAAGCGGCGCGGCTCTGCGGCATTTCGCAGCCGCGCACGATCGTGATGGTCTTCGCGTTGCACGGCTTCTTCGCCGGAGCGGCCGCCCTGCTCTACGCGACGCAGCTGCGCGTCATCCAGTCGACTGTGCCGCCCAATCTCGAGCTGACGATCATCACCGCGTCGGTCGTCGGAGGCGTCAGCATTCTCGGCGGCGTCGGCACGGTTATCGGCTCGACGCTTGCGGCCGTACTGATCGCGGAGATCGCCAGTGCGCTGGTCTTCATCGACGTCTCGCCCTACTGGATCCGCGCGGTCCAGGGCGTGCTCATCCTCGTGACCGTGATCGCCGACATTCTGCGGCGCCGTCGCATGGCCGGAGCATGAGCGCCATGAGCGAAATCCCACTTCCCCAGGCCGCCAAGCGTGTCGTGC
This sequence comes from Bradyrhizobium sp. UFLA05-89, assembly GCF_059803475.1. Taxonomy (NCBI): domain Bacteria; kingdom Pseudomonadati; phylum Pseudomonadota; class Alphaproteobacteria; order Hyphomicrobiales; family Nitrobacteraceae; genus Bradyrhizobium; species Bradyrhizobium sp. UFLA05-89. Next base: position 139,823 of record NZ_JBANBA010000004.1, read on the forward strand.
CCTGGTGGCTGCTGCGCCACGAGACCATGCTCGCAGTGATCCTGCTCATTGCGCTGATCGTGCTCGGCGGCTTGAACAGTCGTTTCCTCACGCTCGACAATCTGCTCAATCAAGGCAGGCTGACCACCGAGGTCGGGCTGATCGCGCTGCCGATGACCTTCATCATCATCACCGGCGGCATCGATCTCTCGGTCGGCTCGATCGTCGGGCTGTGCGCGATCCTGCTCGGCTATTCCTGGAAGATTTTCGGCTTTCCCTTGCCGTTGGCGATCTGCTTCTCGCTACTCGTCGGCGCCGCGGCAGGTTTCCTCAATGGGATCGTCATCACTAGGGTGAAGGTACCGCCACTGATCATGACGATCGCGACGCTCGCGCTCTATCGCGGGCTCGCCGAAGGGATCAGCCAGGCGCGTTCGGTGCGCGGCTACCCGGAATGGTTCTACTTCATCGGACAGGAAAACCTGTTCGGCGTGCCGGCGCAGCTCTGGCTCTTGCTGATTGCGATCGTGGTCTCGGCGATCGTTCTTGACCGCACCACCTTCGGCCGGACGCTCTATGCGATCGGCAACAACGAGACCGCCGCGCGCTTTTCCGGTTTGCCGGTCGATCGCGTCAAGCTGATCATCTACACGCTATCGGGCTTCATGGCCGGCCTTTCCGCCTGTGTTCTCGTCTCGCGCGTGACCACGACCCGCTCGGACATGGGGATCGGCTATGAGCTCGACGTGATCGCGGCGGTGGTGCTCGGTGGCACCAGCATATTCGGCGGCATCGGCACGATCTGGGGCACGGTGGTTGGCCTCGCAATGATCCAGCTCTTGAAAAACGGACTGGCTCTGACCGGTGTCAAGGGCGACGCGACGATCGTGGTCATCGGCGCGGTGCTCATCCTTTCAACTCTTGTGGCGAGTTCGCTCCAGCGGCGCCGCGACGGCGTTTGATGGAGTGTCTGACCGCGAAAACAGCGGCTTAAACATGGGAGGACAACAAGATGAAGCTCGGATTAGCCTTTGCATTCCTCAGCGCGACGCTGCTGGCCGGAACGGCCTCGGCGGCGGACAAGAGATGGGACGGCGCGGACGACCTGCCGGTCAATCCGCTTGCCTGTTCTGCCGGCGAGGCGAACGCCGCGCCCGCGGCCAAGCCTTATGACGGCGGCCGGCCAACCAATGCGGCCGACAAAGCCGGCAAGCCGATCACGCTGGTTGACGTGCCGAAGCTGATCGGCATCGGTTATTTCAACGCGACCTCGAAAGGCATGCAGGACGCAGCCAAGGCGCTCGGCAATGTCACGGTGAAGACCGACGGCCCGACCGAGGCCAAGATCGACGAGCAGATCAAGTTCATCGACAATTACATCACCAGCGGCGTCGACGGCATTCTCTTCGCCGCCAACGATCCGGTGGCCATCGCGCCGGTCCTGAAGAAGGCTCTGTCGAAGGGCATCCATGTCGTCGGCTATGACGCCAATTCGACGCCGGACGCGCGCGAATGGTTCGTCAATCAGGCCGAGTTCAACGGCATCGCCAAGGCGATGATGGACTCGATGGCCAAGGAGGCCGGCGACGACAAGAGCTTCGCAATCGTCACCTCGACCTTCACGACGCCGAACCAGGCGCGCTGGATCGCCGAAATGTGGGCCTATGCTCAGAAGTGTCATCCCAAGCTGAAATGGCTGGAAACGGTCGAGGCGCAGGAGGACAATAACCTGTCCTTCAACCAGGCGACGACGCTGATCAACAAGCATGGCGACAAGCTGGCTGGCCTGTTCGGCATGACCTCGGTCGCGACACCCGCTTCGGCGGAAGCCGTGACCAAGGCCAAGCTCTGCGGCAAGGTGGCGGTGGTCGGCCTTGCCACCCCGAATGCGATGAAGCCGTATGTCAACGCGGACTGCGTCAAGTCGGTCGTGCTGTGGAATCCGGTCGATCTCGGCTATGCCGCGACCTACGTGATGCGCGCGGTCGTCGACGGCACCCTGAAGCCCGGCGCGACCTCGGTGGACGCAGGCAAGCTCGGCAAGCTGAACGTGGTCAATGGCAGCGAGATCCTGCTTGGCTCGCCCTTCATCTTCACGAAGCAGAACGTCAAGGACTTCGATTTCTGATCTGGACTCGTCGCCCGGCCGCAGAACGCGGTCGGGCGACGCCCTTTTGGTTTTCGCGTCGTGGCCATGACAAACCAGCCGTGACACTCATGACGTCGCCTGTTGAGATGTAGCTTAATGATGGGCCAGACGGTCGCAGTGCTCGACATCGGCAAGACAAATGTAAAGCTTGCCTTGTTCGACGACGGCCGACTTCTCTGGGAAAAGTCGGCGCCCAACCGCATTCGACCAGGCCCGCCCTATCCGCACGAAGACGTTGAGAGCGCGTGGAGCTTCTTCCTCGATGCGCTTGATGAGGCCGCACGCACGCATCAGATCAGCGCCATCGTTCCGACCGCGCATGGCGCAGCCGGGGCTTTGATCGGCGAGAGCGAGCTCGCCGCTCCGGTCATGGACTACGAATTCACGGGCGTAGAAGTGATCGAGCCCGACTATGCCAGTTTGCGGCCACCCTTTTCGGAGAGCCTGTCGCCGAAGCTGCCAGCGGGCCTCAATCTCGGTCGGCAGCTCGCCTATCAGAAGTGGCGCTGTCCGGACCTCTTTGCCAAAGGGAGATATTTCGTCGGCTATCCGCAATATTGGACCTGGCGCCTGAGCGGCGTCGCTGTCTCTGAAGTCACGACACTCGGTGCCCATACGGATCTCTGGGCGCCGCGGCAGGGACAAGTCTCGAGCCTCGTCAAAGCGCTCGGCGTCGACCACTTGCTGCCACCCCTGCGCCGCGCCTTTGATCCGCTCGGTCCGATCAAAGCCGAAATCGCCGCCGCATGCGGGCTGGCGCCGGAAACGCCAGTGTTTTGCGGTATCCACGATTCCAACGCTTCACTTCTGCCCTACCTCGTCTCGCGCCAGGCGCCGTTCACCGTGTTGTCGACCGGCACCTGGGTGATCCTGATGAGCGTGGGCCTTGCTCTCGATCAGCTCGATCCTCGCGACGACACGCTCGCCAACGTCGGCGCGCTGGGCCAACCGATCGCCTGCGGGCGCTTTATGGGCGGACGCGAATACGCCGTCGTCGCGGGCGGCAGCGGCAATCCTGATCGTGACGCGATCGCGCGCGTCATCGCCTCGGGGGCGATTGCCCTACCCTGCTTCTCCGGCCACGGCGGACCTTATGCGGCGACCAAAGGCCTGATCCGCGGCGAAGTCGCAACGCGCGATCGGACCGCGCTTGCGACGCTCTATTGTGCCCTGGTCAGCGATCTGATGCTGACGCGCATGGGAGCGAACAGCGGCGATCTCATCGTCGAGGGGGCCTTCGCCGGCAATCTTCCTTTCTGTCAGACTCTCGGCGCGTTGCGACCGACCCAGCGCGTCTTTGCCGCGGAAGACGCCGCGGGCACGGCCCGCGGTGCCGCAATGCTTGCGCATTGGCCGCCTTCCTACCCCATCGCGGCGCCAATGCCCGTCCCCGCAACTCCGATTTCCGGCCTTGACGCATATCGTGACGTTTGGACGGCGCAGATCAGCCTGATCGGTCGCTGACCGCATCGGCGGCGATGTGAGGTTATGGCTCCGCGATTCCTTGATCGTGCTATGCGATCACAGAACCGGTAGTGGCTGCGCGTTTGAGTGGGATGCTATCCTGTCGCGAGACCAGCTTGGAACCATGTCCGAAGCGCTGCGATGTCGGGGCGCTGCTCCAATCCCATTGCGCATGAAAAATGGTAGGTGTCGCCAGACAAGGTCTGCGCGAACGGCGCCTCCAGCAGGCCCGCTGCAAGAGCATCGGCGATCAGGAGCCGGCTGACTATGACGACGCCGTGGCCGGCAATCGCGGCCTGAACCGCCAGCATGCTATCGGAGAAACGGGGACCTGCATCGGTATCCACCTCCGTGACACGCGCCTGTGCGCACCAGCGGGACCAGTCCGGCGTTAGTGCCGGTCGGGTTCGCCCGTCGATATGGATCAGTGTCGAGCCTCGCAGATCGTCCAGGCGCGATATGCCGAGATGTGGGCTACACACGGGCGTGAACACGTCGACGCAAAGGGGCACGCTGATGGCACCGGGAAATGGCCCGCTCCCATAACGTATGGCTGCTTCGATACCTCCCGGCCGCAGTTCCTCGACGGCATTGGACGTATGCAGCCTGAGATTGATCTCCGGAACTGCCTGCCGCAGTGAATCCAGTCGCGGAATGAGCCAGTGGCTCAGGAATGCCGTTGTGGATGAAAGGGTGACGATCGTTCGTTCAGTGTCCGCCCGCAGCCGCGAGATGGTTCTCTCGATCTCGCCGAAACCGGTCGCGGTAGCCTCGTAGAGAGCTTGGCCCGGCCGGGTCAGCGCCACGGCCCTGAGAGTACGGTCCAGAACGCGAAAGCCCAGATAGGTTTCGAGTTGCCTGATCTGATGGCTGATGGCCGTGGGCGTCACCAGCAATTCTTCCGCTGCGGCCTTGAAGCTTTTCCGCCGCGCCGCCGCCTCGAAGGCGCGCAGCGACGACAATGGCGGCAGGCGCGAAGCGGCCATGATGAATCTGACTCATCTCTAAGCTGAGGATTTCGATTTTTCTCCTTTAGCACATTGGGATTATGATCCCAAAAAGGAACACGCAAATAAAAATTCTCATCAAGAAAAGAAGGAATCCATGGCTGACCTCGTCGTGGGACTAATCGATGTCTTCGCCGACAGGCCGTTGTCGGGCAATCCGCTTGCCGTGGTGCAAGGGGCCGACGATTTATCGGACGATGCGATGCGACGGATCGCGGGCGAGTTCAATCAGGCCGAAACGACGTTCATCATGCGCAGCATGTGCGCAGACTGGAAGCTACGGTCCTTCACCGCGAGCGGCGCAGAAGTATTCGGCGCTGGGCACAATGCGCTCGGTGCGTGGCTCTGGCTCGGAGAACATGGCGATCTGGGCCCGCTCACCCCCGCGCGGACATTCCGACAGGAGATCGGTTCGGATGTCCTGCCGATCGTCCTTGAATCGATCGATGGCCGTGTCCACGGCCGAATGCGTCAGGCGCCGTTGCGCTTGTCTGATCCACTGGAAGACATCGTACCGCTGGCTGCCGCCCTGCGCCTCGATCGCGGAGATGTCCTTCCTGAGCCGCCACCGCGACCTGCCGACACCGGCGCCGCTCATCTGATGGTGCACGTTCGCAATGCCGGCATTGTGGACAGGGCACGCCCCGATGCCGGTGCGTTGCTCGCTGTTCTGTCAGAAACCTCGGCGGAAGGCTGCTATCTCTACGCTCTCGATCCTGACGCGCCTGGCACAGCCTATGCCCGCTTCTTCAATCCGACGGTGGGACTGTGGGAGGACGCCGCGACGGGAACGGCTGCTGGCCCCCTTGCGGCCTCCCTCGCGGCCACGGGGACGTTGCAGGCCAACGATCTGACGATCGAGCAAGGCACAAAAATGGGCCGTCGCAGTATTCTGCGGATCAGGTTGACACCCGAACCGGAACTCTCCGGGACGGGGATCGTCGTCATGCGAGGCGTGCTCGTTCTTTGAAAGCTTCTGCCAGAAACCGCAAAAGCCGCCGTTCCATCGCTCGGTAGGAGGCGATGCCGGGAACTCGACGGCTTTTCGGCCAGCCTACTGGCGCGCTCGGAGAGATTCGAACTCCCGACCCTCGGAATCGAAATCCGATGCTCTATCCAGCTGAGCTACGAGCGCATCCTGCCCGGAACCGGGCGAGTTCCGAGTTCCGTCAGGCTGGGGAGCCCGACAGTTCGGCTGCATTGGGATTAGCAGAGAGGTTAACCGAGCAAAAGCCCCCACCTGCCCGATCCGGGCAGGTTAGAGGACGCTCACCAGGTCGAGTTGAAGAGCCCGAAATGGGGCTGCTGCGCGACGCGCATCGGCCTGCCGAACATCGGCTGCCCATAACCATAATATGTCGGCTGCCCATAGTAGTAGGGCTGTGGAGACCGCCTGGCGACCTTGCGCTTCGGCTGGACCGGCTTCTTGACCTCACCCCTGGGTTCCGTCGGAATGAACTGGGCGAAGGTCTCGCGGACACGTGCTTTGGCTGACGCGTCGCCGGTTGCCGACTGCGCAGGAGGTTGCGGAGCAACGCTTGCCATGTTCACCGGCGCTGTCGACGCAATCGTCGGCTGGCTGGTATCCAGCACCACACGTTCCGGCAGCTTGCGATCCGAGCGAATCCGGATCAGCGGCGCCTCGTTGCTCGATGTCACGATGCTCGGGCCCACCGGCCCTTCGGGCAACGTAAGATTCACGGCCAGCAGCAGCACAAGCAGTGCGCCGCCGACGAACATAAAATATCGGAGGATGGGCATCTGGCAGCGCTCCACCCGCACAACAGCACACGGGCCCTTCGCCTCAACCGGCGATCCTTTAATTTGTTCCTGTGCCGCCGCTTCGGTTCAACGACAACGCGAACTTTTTTTCGCGGTCGAACGGCACGACAGCAAGGTTTCCCCTATCGCGACAGATGGCCGTTTACACACGTCGCGCAGCGGCCAGCGAGCACTTGGCCTGACTGGCGTTTACGTTAACGAAGCCGATTTGCACATGCGCAAACGTCTTGCGGCTTTTCATGTTCACTGTTTCGGCAAGCACGCGCCTGCGATCGGTGAGATGGCTTCCGTCACGGCGGGCGAAGGTGCAGACAATCTCGACGTCCTTCACCGCATAGTCATTGTCATTTCGCAGCGTGAAGGTGACCAGCGCCCGCGATCCGAGCCCGCCACGGCGCCAGGTTTGCGACGAAATCCGCAGGCGATCGAGTTCGGCCGGCACTGATGCCGGGGTCGCTACAGCCGCCGCTGGCACAGACTGCGCAGGCTCAGGCTCGACGGTTGCCAACTCGATCCCATCGCTCTCATTGCCTTCGGAGGCAGCCATCAGCCCCCACGCGCCGCCGCCGACCAGGACCGCTGCCGCAAACCACAATGGGCTTCTTCGCCTCATCGAAAAAGCCGGCCTCAGCAACGCACCGAGTTTGACGAAACCGTTGAGATCGACGCGATAGAGCCCTGCGAGCATGGATGCGTCACCCGATATGCGACGACGCGCGTCTCGCGCGTGCCGTCCACATGCATAACCCGCAAGGCAGATTTGGGTTCCCGTAGGCACCCGAATCTCGGGTAACAGGGATGCGCGAGTGGCGATCGGCCCGGGGGATCGCTAACATGACCGCAAGCCGCAAAGCCCGACGGGAGGAATGAAATGCCTGTAGTCACCTGGGACCATGTCCATCTGCGCAGCCCCGATCCGGAGGCGACGGCGGCCTGGCTGCGGGACGTGCTGGGTGGCGAAATCGTGCGCGGCCCGGCGCGCATCGATGTCAAGCTCGGCGGCGCCAACATCTTCATTGCACCGCTCGAGCCCGGCAAGCCCATGAACCCGCCCCCGCCCCATCCCCATCAGGGCCTCGACCATTTCGGCGTCGCGGTGAAGGACATCGACGCCGTTGCCGCCGAGATGAAGGCGAAGGGCGTTGAGTTCACGCGCGAACCGACGACGATCCGGCCCGGTGTTCGCATCTGCTTCATTCGCGGCCCCGAGGGTATTTCAGTCGAGCTGCTCGAGCGCGACAAGAAATACACCTGATCCTGCGACGCGCAGCATCGCCCGATCCATCCGGCGCAGCTCCACCGAGCTACGCCGGAGCTGACATCGTCATGTCATGCTGCCCGGCATGAAGCAGCGGATCGTGACGCCCATGTAGCCGTAGATCGGCCATACCATGGTGCGCCCGACCCGGTTCGGCTCCGAAATCACGGCCTCTTCCGGGACATCGACCCACACCAGCTCCTGCTCCTGGCCGTTGATCATGAAGCCATAGCGCGGCACGCGAACACGGTAGTGCCCGTCCTTGCTTTCCCAGTCGGAATCCGAGATTGCCGACCCGTCGGCGTCGGAGCAACACGGCCCCTTGCCGCTGCGCAGGCCGTCAAACCACGCCTTCAATTCGGCATTGGTATTAACGAATTGACCGCGGTCGCGCGCGTGCCCGAAGGGGACCGCAAGCACCTCCAGGAGTATGGCACAACCGAGTTTCGCCGCGCGTCTCCAGCGCGTCGAGCTACCGATCTGCCCACGACTTGTTTCACGACTTGCTTCACAACTGACATTGTCTACACACGCATCGTATAGACGCGGCTCATCGCCGCCGGAATTGATCCAGTTGGTCACGTTCGTCTTGCTCCAGCACCCCGCGGCCGGTGCAACTAGGGTTTATGCATTTCGCGGGCCAACTTGATTCGCTTCACAGGGCCTCGCTGCTCCATGAGGCCGTCATACCCCTGTCACGCGCAAGCCGGGACAACTACGGCTTGGCGATAGGGCCGCAGGCGAACTGCCGCGTTGCACGAAGGATGGCGCTTTGGCATAAACATCGGACCGGCAGGCCGAGGGGCGAAGGCAGCCGGCCGCGGGACTTCATGAAGAACGGTCTTTATTCGATTCACGTGACGCTGCTCGATGGACGCGTCGGCAAGGGCAGCGGCGTAATCCTGTTTCGCGACGGCCAGATTCTCGGCGGCGATGCCTATCTCTATTACAGCGGCAGTTACACGGTGAAGGACAACACCTTCAAGGGCGAGGTGCTGGTGCAGCGGCACACCTCGCCGCGCGGCGACGACAATCCCCTGTTCGGCGGTCCGGCGCCGGTCGGCATCGGCGTCAGCGGCACCTTCACCGATACGCGCGCGGAGATGACGGGAACTGCGCTGGTTGGCAAGGCGAGCCTGATCTTTGGCGCCACGCTGCACAAGCTCGCAGACATCGATTAGGGATGCGCTATTCCGCGGCCAGCTCCAGCGGCGCAACGCGCGGCAGGATCATCTGGATGCGCGTGCCGCCGCCCTGCTCGGAGTCGAGATCGAGACGTCCGCCCAACCGGTTGGTGACGATGCTGTAGACGATGTGCAGGCCGAGGCCGGTGCCGCCCTGGTCGCGTCGTGTGGTGAAGAACGGATCGAAAGCGCGGCGCCGGACGTCCAGCGACATGCCGCAGCCATTGTCGGAGAAGATGATCTCGACATTGTCCTTGCCGGATTCGCGTACCCGGATGTCGATGAGACCCGGTCGCCCGTCGGGGAAGGCGTGCGCGACGGAATTGAGGAACAGGTTGGTCAGCACCTGGCCGTACGGGCCCGGATAGCTGTTCATGATCAGGTTGGGCTGGCACTCGACATTGAGCGTCAGGTTGTGCTTGCGCAGGCCCGGTCGCAGGCTCAGCACCACCTGCTCGGTGAGGTCGGCAAGGTCAAAGGTGCGCTGATCCGAATAGTTGCGGTCGGCGGCCACCTGCTTGAACGACTGGATCAGCTCGGCCGCGCGGTTGAGATTGGCGACGAGCTGCGAGGATGCATCGCGGCTGGTGTTGAGGTAGTCGTTGAGTGTCGAGCGGCGCAACCCGCCGCGCTCGACCTCGGACGAAAACACCGCCGTCTTTCGCTCCAGCGCGGACGCCACCGTCAGGCTGATGCCGACGGGATTGTTGACTTCATGCGCGACGCCCGCGACCAGCCGCCCGAGCGCCGCGAGCTTCTCTGCTTCGATCAGCGAAGCCTGGGTCTCGCGCAGATTGCGCAGTGCCGTCTCGGCGGCTTCCTTCGCCTTACGCATCTCCTGCTCGCCGCGTTTGCGCTCGCCGATGTCGAGCGCCACGGTGACGATCCGCTCGATCTCGCCATCGGCATCGAGCAGCGGCAGCTTGTTGACCAACCATTGCCGCATGTTGCCGGAGGAATCCTCGTACTCCTCCTCGTAGAAGCCAAGACCCTTGCGAAACTTCAACACCCGCTTGTCGTTCTCGTCGGTCTTGGCCGCGCCGTAGCGCGACATCAGGTCCGCGGTGGTGCGTCCAAGCGCGTCACCGGGCTCGATGCCGAAGATGCCGGCCATGTAACGGTTCATCAGCACGTAGCGAAGATCGCGGTCCTTGACGTTGATGACGGCCGGCACGGTGTCGATGACCTGCTGCAACAGCCGCCGGCCTTCGGCGATAGCGTCTTCCGCGCGCTTCTGGTCGGTGATGTCGCGCAGCGTCCCCTCGTAGCGGACGATCCTTCCCTCCTCGTCCCGGACGCCGCTCGCGCTGTCGGACAGCCACAGGATGTTGCCGCTGCGCTGGCGCACCTGGTACTCGAACTCGCGCACCATCCCGTCGCGTTCCATCAGGCGCTGATACTCCTCCCGCGCCTCGGCATGGACGTAGATCGTGTGAGCGATATCGCTGATGCTGTCGATGAGGTGCTGCGGGCTATCATAGCCCATCATCCGCGCCAACGCCGGATTGGCGTTGAGGAGATCGCCGGCCGGCGTGGTGACGTAAATGCCGTCGACCGATCCCTCGAATAGCTTGCGGTAGCTTTCTTCCGCGAGGCGCTGCTCGGTGAGCGCGCGGACCGCTGCCTCGCGAGCGGTGTCGGCTTCTTCCAGGGCGCGTCGGAACACCTCCGCGGCGCGCGCGATGTCGCCGATCTCGTTGTCGAGTTCGGCGGACGGGATGGATGTGTTCTTCTCGCCCGCCGCAAGAGCGCGGATCGATCGCGCGATCTGGGCCAGCGGACGCACCGTCCGGCGCACCACGAACCCGGCAGCAATGATGCCGATCAGCACGCCGATGGTGCCGAGCACGATGCTCTGCCACCTCGCCTCCGCCAGCGTCCGGGCGAAATCCCGCGACAGCACGTGCCCGCGCCGGGCGCTGACCTCGCGCAGCAACTCGGTGACGCGCCCGATCAGCCTGCCCTCGGTCCCCAGCACTTCGCTGTCAATATCGGCGATCTGGCGTTCGCGGACCGCGACGGCGGTGATGGCTTCGGAATAGTTATTGACCGCCGATCTCAGCCTGGCATCGGGAATGGTCAAGGTCCGCATGCCTTGCGCCGCCTGCTCGGCCGCCGACGGATTGCGGGCAAGCAAGCCGAGTGCGATCCGGCTCTGAGCCTCCGACAACCGGGACGCGAGCTCCCGATCGCCGGTTTCGGCAACGGCTGTGTCGAACGCCTCGCGCAGCGGCGGCAGGCCGGCGAGCAACTGCGCACGGCGATCGATCAAGGCCGAGATCCGGTCCAGCCCGCTCCGATAGGTCGCAAGGCGCTCGGTGACCCCATCGATCATGTCCTGCTGCTCGGGAGCGAGCTCGATACGGGTCTTCTTCAGGATGTCGCTCAGCGTCGAGGCGGCTTCCCCGAGCTGCTTGAACTGGATGCCGGCGCCGGGGTCGGTGACGAAATCGCGTGCAGCGAGCCGCAATTCGTTCATGCGGCGGTCGATATCCTCGGCGAGATCGCCGACGCTCTGCAGGCGCTGGAGCTCGGCGAAGGTCGAGTCGATATGGCGGATCGCGATCACACTCGCGGTCGAGGTGACGATGATCACGGCCAGCACCAGGATGAAGCTGCCGAACGTCAATTGACCGATCGAGAGCGAAAACGCTCGCTTCGGGTGCGAATTCGGCGTCAGTTCGGCAGGCATTTGGTCAGGACCGGACTCCATTCGGTCCCAATATACGACGTATTCCACCCCCGGGGGAACATGCCTCGACCGGCCGGCGGGACCGGTTTTTTACCATATCTTAGCCATCCGCACAGCGCTTCCCGGGATGGCCATGGCGGCGACGCCGATGACGACTGAGGTGAGCCCGATCCACGCCGTCTGGCTCAGGCTCTCGCCGAGGAACGCTACGCTGATGGCGACGCCGATCGGCACGCGCAGATAGGCCTGTGCGGTGGTGCCGACCGAACCGAGGGTCTGGATCAGACGGAAATAGATCACAAAGGCCGCAGCCGTCGAAAACACGGCGAGCGCCAGCAGTGCGAGGACGGAACCTGGCGAGGGCGACAGCGTCCAGGGCTGCTCGATGGCGAGCGAGGCCGGGATCAGGACGGCGGCGCCCGCGAGCAGCGAGCCTGCGGCCGGCGCCATCGGATCGAGCCCCCTGAAGCCGCGACTGAAGATGGCTGCGCAGGCGTAGCACAGCGTTGCCGCCACGATTGCGGTTTCGGCGACGAGGCCGCGGCCGATATCATGGAATGCATCGACGCCGACGATCAGGCAGATGCCGGCCATCCCGGCAACGACGCCGAACAGTTTTCGCGCCGTGGTGGCTTCGTGCCTTGTGACCAGGGCCGTAAACAGGAAGGTGAAGATCGGCGCTGCCGAGTTGAGGATGGTGGCGAGCGCCGCATCGACATAGCGCTCGCCCCAGGCGATCAGGGTCCAGGGAACCACGCTGTTGAGGCAGGCCTGGAAGGCAAAGCGGCGCCAGGTCGCAAGATCAGTCGGCATCGCGATGCCGCGCAGGCGCATGACCATCAGCAGCAGCGTGCCCGCGATCGCAGTGCGCGCCGCGATCAGCGTAATCGGCGCAATGGTGGCGACGCCGAGCTTGATGAAGGTGTAGGAGCCGCCCCAGAGCGTCGCAAGCAGGAGCAGCAATGCGAGCTCGACGGTGATTGTCGTGTTTTGGTGAGTGGCGTCCATGACGATTCCGTCCTGATATCGGACGGAACCTACCGCGCACCCAACTCCAAATACTTCGCTGCGTATCGAACTATGTCAGCCGAGCGCGCCGACCTCGAACACCTCTCCGTCGTAGCCGGCTTCGCGGGGGATGCGGAGCTGGCGACCCGTTTCAGTCTTCGTCATCACCGGCATCACCGTAACGATGGACATGCTGCGGGCATGGTCGAGAGCGGACGACACCGTCGGCTGCTTGGCAAGCCGGATCAGATTGCGTGTGGTTGGGAATGGCAGCTTGAAGCGGCCGCTTTCGCCGCCCGCCACGGCTTCGCGCGGGGAGACCCAGATCGAATCCGTCGACTCCCTTCCATCATGGGCGCCGAGCTGGTCGGGCGGCGCGGCGGCGAGGAAGAACCAGGTGTCGAAGCGCTTTGGCATGCCCTCCGGCGTGATCCAATGCGCATAGGGCACCAGGGCATCGAGCGCGAGCTGGAGGCCGTTGTCGGAGAGGATGCTGAGGAAGCTGATCTTGTGCTCGTTGAGTGCGACGCGATGAGCGTCCGCGATCGCGCCGGCACGCTTGGCACCGACCGGCGCGGAGGAGCCCTTCTCGCGCGCCAGCAAGATGCCGCTCTCTTCAAACGTCTCGCGGATCGCCGCGATCCGGAATCCGAGATCGGCATCCGAGAGCCCATCGCCGCCCGCATAAAGCGCAGGCCGCGCGATGATCTCCTTGTCGCCGGCATCGACGCTGCCGCCGGGAAACACCAGCGCGCCCGAGTTGAACTCGATCTGATGGTGACGCACCATCATGAAGACTTCGACTTCCTTAACAGCGCCGTCGCGCAGCAATAGGATCGTCGAAGCAGGGCGTGATGCGGCGGTTTCTGGCATGCAACTAACCTGCGGCGCTCGATTGCGGCTGGAGATTGGCGCGCTTGTCGATACGGGCCACGCGCGACAGCAGATAGTCGACCTCCGCTTTCGCCGCCGGCGTGATGGTCGCGCCAGGCTTGCGCTGCGCGCTTGAGGCGATGATACCGCGCTTCTGGAGCACGTATTTGCGCACCGCAAGGCCGGCGCCCGGCTGCTGCTCGTAGCGGATCAGCGGCAGATGGGCATCGAACAGGTCATGCGCGGCATCGCGCTTGCTTTCCCTCGAAAGGCGCACGACGTCGATCAGGAGTTCGGGGAAGGCATAACCGGTCATCGCGCCGTCGGCGCCACGTTCCATCTCGAAGTCCAGGAACAGGCCGCCATTGCCGCAGAGGATCGAGAGCGGCCGCAGCGAGCCGTCCTTCTGGAAATTGCGTAATGTTGAGATTTTTTCCAGGCCCGGCCAGTCCTCGTGCTTGAGCATGACGCAGTTCGGATTGTCCATGACGATCTTGCGGATCACCGCGGGGGTGAACACGACAGACAGGGTCAGCGGATAATCCTGAAGCACCCAAGGCACGTCGGGGCCGATCGCTTCGGCCGCCTGCTTGAAATAGCCAACGATCTGATCGTCGGTGCGCAAGGATGGCGGCGGCGCAATCATCACGCCGGCGGCGCCCGCCTCCATCGAGGCCTTTGCGAGCGAGCGCATGGTGGCAAAACCCGGCGCGGAGACGCCGACGATCACTTGCATCTTCTTGGCGCGCTTGACGAAGCGAACCGCCACCTGCTCGGCCTCGGCGGCATCGAGCTTCGGCGCCTCACCGAGGATGCCGAGCACGGTCACGCCATCACAGCCGGCCTGTTCGTAGAAATCGGTCAGGCGATCGATCGAGCGCTCGTCGATGCGACCGTCATCGTGGAATGGCGTCGGCGCGATCGCGAAAGTGCCCTTGGCTTCGGCGGTGAGTTTCATCAGTGCTCTGTCCTTTGTTCGTCATTCCGGGGCGATGCGCAGCATCGAACCCGGAATCTCGGGGTTCCACAATGCGCAATTGCGCATTGGGGTTCACGCTTCGCGTGCCCCGGAACGACAACGTCAGCCTAAAACCGCCGCGCCGACTTCTTGATCTCGTCCTCGGAGAAGAAGATCTCCCTGGCGTTATCGACGATGTCCTGGGCCTTCCAGCCCGTGTGCGGCGGTTTCCAGCCTTCCATCTCCATCATCCGCATTTCGCGCACGCCGCGAGGCCCGGACACGCCCAGCACCTTGCCGGTCTGATCGCCCGACAAATCGCTGACCATGTATAGCACGGCCGGCGCGATGCCGTCCGGCCCGAGCGCCGCACCGGGGTTCTCCTTATAGCGGGGCAGGTCTGCGGTCATGCGGGTCAGCGCGCCCGGCGCCAGCGTCCAGATCCGGATGTTGTATTTGCGGCCCTCGATCGCCAGCACGTTGGACAGGCCCCAGATGCCGCCCTTGGCCGCGCCGTAGTTGGTCTGGCCGAAATTGCCGATCAGGCCCGAGGTCGAGGAGGTGTTGACGATGACGCCGCCGCCATTTTCCCGCATCCAGCGAAACACCGGCAATGTGCAACAGAAGGTGCCCTTCAGATGCACCTTGATCACCTTGTCCCAGTCAGCCTCCTCCGCCTTGGCAAACGTCTGGTCGCGCAAGATGCCGGCGTTGTTGACGAGGATATCGGCACGACCAAAGTGCTTGATGGCGTCGTCGAACACCGACTGGCCGCCTTCCATCGTTGAGATATCAGCGCCGTTGGCGACCGCGCGGCCGCCTTCTGCCTTGATCGCGTCGACCACCTGCTGCGCCATCGACTTGTCGGCACCGGAGCCGTCTCGGGGACCACCGAGGTCGTTGACGACGACCGCCGCCCCTTCCCGCGCAAACAGCTTTGCGTAGGCTTCACCGAGCCCGCCGCCCGCGCCGGTGATCAGCGCAACCTTGCCGTCGAGTAGTCCCATGGTGGCTTCTCCCTATTTTTCTTTCTCGTGTCCCGAACGCGATGCAGCGTTAAACGCTGCGTCGCAGAGCCGGGACCTACTCCCTTGCGGCGGCAATGGGCGTCGCATCACCGCGTGCTGCGCCGCGTTAGCCAAGTACCGTCTTGCCGTTCTTGATCACGGTGACGCCGCGCGACTTCACCTTCGCCTCGAACGAGATCACGTTGCCGTCCTTCCACATGTCCATGGTCACGGTCTCGCCGGGATAGACGGGCGATGAGAACCGCGCGATGTGCTGGCGAAAGGCGCTTGGATCGTAGTCGGCATAGGTCTGGAGCACACCGCGGCAGGTGATGCCGTAGGTGCACATGCCGTGCAGGATCGGGCGCGGGAAGCCGGCCTTCTTCGCGAACTCGGGATCGGAGTGCAGCGGGTTGCGGTCGCCGCAGAGGCGATAGACCAGCGCCTGGTCGGGGCGCGTCGAGATGTCGACGGTTCTATCCGGCGCGCGCGATGGGATCTTGTGCGGATCGGGCTGGGTCAGGTTCGGCCCACCGAAGCCGCCGTCGCCGCGGGCGAAGCGCGAAGCGACGAGGGTTGCGAGCTTCTCGCCCTTCTCGTTCTTCAGCACAGTCTGGTGGCTGATCACCACGCCCTTGTCCTTGCCCTTGTCGTAGACTTCGAGCACCGAGGAGTCGGCGGTGATGTGGGCCGCGGCCGGCAAGGGCTGGTGGAACGTGATGTCGCGCTCGCCGTCGACCACCATGACGCGGTTGAGATTCATCTCGCCCGGCCCAGAGCCCCACGCCGCAACGGAAGCAAACGTCGGCACCACCTTGAGCGGCCGCGGCGTCAGCGCGCCCTCGTTGACGAAGGCGAGCTCGTTCTCGTCCATCGGATCAGCACCGAGCCCAATGCCATAGGCGTAGAGCATCACCTCGCGATCGCTGTAGGCGTATTTCTGGCCGAGGTTTTTGAGGGCTTTGAGTTCGTCGTATCTGACGGACATTTTTTCAGTTTCCTCCCGCTGCTTCCCATCCTCATGGTGAGGAGGCGCTCTTGCGCCGTCTCGAACCATGAGGATGCCCGGAAGCGTTTTCCACTGTGGCCATCCTTCGAGACGCTTGCTTCGCAAGCTCCTCAGGATGAGGACCGTGCTACACCGGCGTGAAGAACGGCAGCGGTGCGCCGTCGGTGGGCTTCCACGCCACCTTCACCTTCTGGCCGATCTTCAGCGTCGTCAGATCGCAATCGACGAAATTGGTCTGGAGTGAGGGGCCCTCCTTCAGCGTGACGTAGCCGATCGCATAGGGGCCGGTCGGCGATTTCCGCATCAGGCTGTAGGTGTAGATGGTGCCCTCGCCCGAAGACTCCTCCCACACCGTCTTGTCTGAGAAGCAGAACGGACAGATCGCGCGCGGGAAGTAGTGCGCTTCGCCGCAGGCGGTGCAGCGCTTGATCATGAACTTGCCTTGGCGAGCCGCGTCCCAGAACGGCGCACTCTCGGCGTTGGTCACCGGAGCCGGATATTTTCTCGTCTCGCTCATCACACGCGCTCCAGAATGGCCGTCGAGGCGGCATGGCGGACGCCCAACAATCCGCCGGTGCCGTGGGCGACGGCGAGATCGCAATTCGGAACCTGCACCTTCGGATGCGCCTCGCCGCGCAGCTGCCTGACGGCCTCGATGATCTTGGTCATGCCGCCGCGGTTGACGGGATGGTTGCTGCAGAGGCCACCGCCGTCGGTGTTGAAGGGCAGTTTGCCGACGCCCGAGATCAGATTGCCGTCAGAGACGAATTTGCCGCCCTCGCCCTTCTTGCAGAAGCCGAGATCCTCGAGCTGCATCAGCACCGTGATAGTGAAGCTGTCGTAGATCGAGGCGTATTTGATGTCCTTCGGCGTGATGCCCGCTTCTTCGAAGGCGCGCGGGCCGGACCACACGCCGGCGGAGTAAGTAAGGTCGAGATCCTTGCCGCCGCGCGGGCCCTTCATCGCTTCGCCATGACCGATCAGGCGCACAAGCGGCTTCTTCAGACTCTTGGCAATCTCTGGCGTCGTCACGATCAGCGCGCCGCCGCCGTCGGAGACGACGCAGCAATCCATGCGGTGCAGCGGATCGGAGATCATCGGCGAGTTCAAGACGTCCCCGACGGTGACGACGTCCTTGAGCATCGCATGCGGATTGTATTGCGCGTGATGGGAGGCTGCGACCTTGATCCAGGCGAGCTGCTCGCTGGTGGTGCCATAGTCGTGCATGTGACGCATGGCACACATGCCATAGGCATTGTGGGTGGTCGCGCCATAAGCGGACTCGAAATCGAGTTCGGCACCGGCCGCGCGCGGCGGCATTGGGCCGGTGCGCGGCTTGCCGGCGAGCGTGATCAGCGCGACCGAGCATTTTCCCGCGGCGATCGCTTCGGCCGCGTGGCCGAGGTGGATGATGTAGGAACAGCCACCGGTTTCAGTGGAGTCGACGTGGCGGAGCTTTTTCGTGTTCAGGCCGAGATAATCGACCATCGGCCAGGCGCCGCCCGGGGCATCGCCGGCGCAGAAATAGCCGTCGACGTCGTCCTTGCTGAGCCCGGCATCCTCGATCGCTCCCTTGGCGACCTCGGCGTGGAGCTGCGCGGTGGATTTGTCCGGCGCATGCCGGGTCGGGTGCTCATAGATCCCGGCAATGTAGGCCTTGCCCTTGATGGTCAAGTCGAGTCTCCGCTGGCGTTTCTTCTTGCTCCGTTTTTCTGACGCGCTGCGGCGGGCTTGGCAAGCGCGGAAATATTCCGTCAGGCGAGAGCGCAGCGGGTGGGCGCAAGTGCACCGATAGTCTCGTGTCCTGGACGCGCTGCAACGCGCAAGCGTTGCTGTGCAGAGCCGGGACCCACGCCGCTGCGAAGATCATTGCAACATGAGCCCCGGCTCTGCGGCGCACCGCTGAAGTAGCGCTGCGCTGCGTCCGGGGCACGAGAGCTTCGATCGGACGAAATCGTAAAGGTGATTTGCCCGACGGCTCGTCGCGATTTCATTTTTATCGAAATCAACCCCATGCAAAGTAGCAATGGGTATCTGGCCGGCCGCGCAATACAATAGATTGTGGTGCTGTAGGTAGGCAAAGCGCAGCGTGCCCACCTCTTCTGCCGAGGTCGCGGCGAGATGGTGGGCACGGCGCTTTGCGCCTTTGCCCACCCTACGGCAGATGCATTCGGGGCACGAACACACCCTACTCCGCCGCGATCTGGCGCGGTGCGGGTGGCGGGTTCGCCAAGTCCGCAGCGAGCTGGGCGTAGCGGGCTTTCGCGGCTTCCACCGCCTTTTCCTTCACGGGGCCGTAGCCGCGGATGCGATCGGGCAGCGACAACAATTCCACTGCGGTGTCGTGGGTGACCGACGACAACAGGCCAAGCACGGTGGCGACGTCCTTCTCGTAGCCATTGATCAGGTCGCGCTCGAGCTTGCGGTCGGCCGAGTAGCCAAAAATGTCCAGCGGGGTGCCGCGCAGGAAGCGGAGTTTCGCCAGCCAGCGGAAAGCGCCCAGCATCCACGGGCCGAAGGCGCGCTTCTTCGGGCGGCCCTGCGCATCGACGCCATTGCTGAGGATCGGCGGCGCGAGGTTGAAGCTGAACTTGAAGTCGCCTTCGAACTGGTCGCGGAGCTGCTGTTCGAACTGGCCGTCGGTGAAGAGCCGCGCGACCTCGTACTCGTCCTTGTAGGCGAGCAGCTTTGCATAGTTGACGGCGACTGCGCGCGGGAGCGCCTCGCCATAGCCGCCCTTTACAGCGGCATTGCGAACCTGGTCGACCAGCTTGCGATAGCGCTTTGCGAGGCGGCCGTTCTGGTAGGCGGTGAGATGCTTGGCGCGATGTTCGATGATCTCATCCAGCGTCATCGCCTCAAGGCTCTTTGGCGCGACGACCTCGTCCTGGCCCTTCAGCATGTCGGCGAGCCGCTTGGGATCGGCGACCGCGAGACGGCCGAGGCGGAAGGCTTCCTTGTTCATCTTGATCGCGACGCCGTTGACCTCGATCGCCTGCTCGATCGCCTCGGCGCCGACGGGCAAGAGGCCCTTCTGATAGGCGTAGCCCATCATCATCATGTTGGTGGCGATGGCGTCGCCCAGGAGCTGCTCCGCGGGCTTGGTGAAGTCGAAGAAGGTGGAGTCCTTGTGCAGCGCTGTCTCCAGCACCGCATTCAGCTTTCGGGTCTGGAAATTGAAGTCACGGTTCAGGATGAAATCGGCGGTGGGAATGACGTGGCTGTTGATGATGCCACGGGTGCGGCTGCTATCGCAGAGCGATATCGTATCCTTGGCGACCGCGACGACCTCGTCCGCGGCGAGCACGAGATCCGCCGTGCCCGTGACGATACGCGAGCATGTCACTTCCGCCGGATGATCCGACAGGCGGACATGGCTCAGCACCGCACCGCCCTTTTGTGCGAGGCCGGACATGTCGAGGATCATCGAGGCCTTGCCCTCGATATGGGCGGCCATGCCGAGCAGCGCGCCGATTGTGAGCACGCCAGTGCCGCCGACGCCGCCGACGGCGACGTTGTAGGGCTTGTCCAGCGCCGGACGCGAGGTGGGCTCCGGCAGCTCACCGATATCGGCCAGCTCCGCCGGTGCGCGATGGCGCGGCGCGCCGCCGTCGATGGTGACGAAGGACGGACAGAAGCCCTTGAGGCAGGAATAGTCCTTGTTGCACGAGGACTGGTTGATGGTGCGCTTGCGGCCGAACTCGGTCTCCAGCGGCTCGACCGAGATGCAGTTCGACTGCACCGAGCAGTCGCCGCAGCCCTCGCAGACCGCCGGGTTGATCATCACGCGGCGCGGCGGATCCTCCATCAGGCCGCGCTTGCGGCGGCGGCGCTTCTCGGCGGCGCAGGTCTGCACGAAGACGATCGCCGACGTGCCCTTGTACTCCCGGCATATCTTCATGACGTTCTCGAGCTCGTCGCGATGATACTTCTTCACGCCGGGCGCGATGGAGTTGGCCGGATACGCGTCGGGATTTTCCGAGACCAGGTAGATCTCGCTGATACCCTCGGCGTGAAGCTGGGCCATGATCTTCTGCGGCGAGAGATCGCCGTCATGGCGCTGACCGCCGGTCATCGCCACCGCATCGTTGTAGAGAATCTTGTATGTGATGTTGGCCTTGGAGGCGATCGCCTGGCGGATCGCAAGAATGCCGGAGTGGAAATAAGTGCCGTCGCCGAGGTTCGCAAAAATGTGGTTTTCGTTGGTGAAGGGCGCGATGCCGACCCACGGCACGCCCTCGCCGCCCATATGGGTGAACGTTTCGGTCGAGCGGTCCATCCACAGCGCCATGAAGTGACAGCCGATGCCGGCCATGGCGCGGCTGCCTTCGGGGACTTTCGTCGATGTGTTGTGGGGGCAGCCGGAGCAGAAGTAAGGGGTCCGGGAGACCGGCGCGGTGGCCTGCATCTGGGTCGCCTGGCGGCCGTTGAACCAGTCGGCCTTGGCGCGGAGCATCTCGGCGATCTCAGGGTTGAGATTAAGTCGAAGGAGCCGCTCGGTGATCGAGCTTGCAAGCGATGCGACGCTCAGCTCGGCGGCGAAGGTGAGGAATCGCTTGTCGTGGTCGTCCATCTTGCCGACGATGCGCGGGCGGACGTCGTCGCGCCAGTTGAACAGCTCCTGCTTGACCTGGTTCTCGACGATCTCGCGGCGTTCCTCGACGATGAAGATCTCCTCGAGGCCGACCGCGAACTGCCGTACGCCCTCCGGCTCCAGCGGCCAGGGCATGCCGATCTTGTAGAGGCGAAGGCCGATCTTGGCGGCGACCTCCTCGGTGACGCCGAGTTCGCGCAGCGCTTGCCGCACGTCCTCATAGCTCTTGCCCGACGCCATGATGCCGTAACGGGCGTTCGGGGAGTCCATCGTGACGCGGTTGACCTTGTTGGCGCGGGCAAAGGCGATCGCCGCATAGCCCTTGTAGTCCTGGAGGCGGCGGTCCTGCTCGAAGCGGTCGTCGGGCCAGCGCAGATTGAGGCCGCCGGGCGGCAGCTCGAAATCGGTGGGGATGATGAAGGGCTTCATCTCGTCGGTGAGATCGATCTCGGCGGTGGTCTCCACCGTCTCCGTGATCACCTTCATGCCGACCCAGCAGCCCGAATAGCGCGACATCGCGATGCCGAGCAGGCCCATCTCGATCATCTCATGAATGCTGGACGGATAGAGATAGGGCATCAGCGCCGAGATGAAGGCATGGTCGGACTGATGCGGGACGGTCGAGGACTTTGCCCCATGGTCATCGCCGGCAAGGCACAGCACGCCGCCGTTCTTGGCCGAGCCCGCAGCATTGCCATGGCGGAAGACGTCGCCGCAGCGGTCGACGCCGGGACCCTTGCCGTACCAGATGCCGACGACGCCGTCGTACTTGGCGCCGGGCGAGAGATTGAGCTGCTGCGAGCCCCAGATAGCGGTGGCGGCGAGGTCCTCGTTCACGCCGGGCTGGAACTTGATGTTGTACTGTTCGAGGTGCTTGCGGGCGGCGAAGAGCTGCTGGTCGTAGCCGCCGAGCGGCGAGCCACGATAGCCGGAGATGAAGCCTGCAGTGTTCAGACCCGCGGCGCGGTCGCGCCGGATCTGGGCCATGGGCAGACGGACGAGTGCCTGAATTCCCGTGGTGAAGACGTGTCCCGTGGATTGGGTGTATTTCTGATCGAGACTGATCGGACCCTGGTTGATGCCCATTTTTGTCCTCTTCGCCCTCTTAAGTCGTTGGCGTGCCCGTTGTTTTTAGCTAGGGCGCCTCGGGTGTCCGCGCCACTCTATGTCGGAATTTTAAGCCTCCGCATCACAAATCTGGACCAAAGCGGGCTACCCTCGAAAATCGCAATTTCGTGGCGGCAAGTCCGCCCGCCCTTTTCAATTTGTGTCAGCATACCCGGGGCGTCGCGAAACGACGTAACGCGTCTATAATGCGTCCCATGGCGATTGGTCGCAGGGGGAGGCCGGGAATGCGGACGATTCTGGCGTCGCTGGTAGCAGGGCTCACGTTGTGCAGTGCGGTCGTAGCGACCGCCAGCGAGCCGTCACCGGAGGCGATCGCCCACGGCAAGGCGCTGGTGGAAGCCGGCGACTGTGCGAGCTGCCACACCGCCGACCCCGCAAAACCGTTCGCGGGCGGTAAGCGCATCGACACGCCCTTTGGCGGGATTTATGCGCCGAACCTGACACCGGATCGCGACACCGGGATCGGAGGCTGGACGGACGCCAACTTCACCCGCGCGCTGCGCTTCGGCATCGCTCCGGACGGCTCGCATTACTATCCGGCGTTCCCCTACCCCTACTTCACCAAGATGACCAAGGACGACACGCTGGCAATCCGCGCGTATCTTTCGACGCAGGCGCCCGTCAGCAATCGCGTCAAGTCGCCGGAGCTGCGCTGGCCGTTTGGCTATCGATCGCTGATGCGCGCCTGGAACTGGCTATTCTTCAAGCCCGGCCTGTTCGAACCCGACCAGTTCAAGAGCGCGGCATGGAATCGCGGCGGCTATCTCGTCACAGGGCTCGGCCATTGCGGCGCCTGCCACACGCCCAAGAACTATTTTGGCGCCGACAAGCGCAAGCTGGCGTTTTCGGGCAACGAGGTGGATGGCTGGTTTGCACCGCGGCTCGATAGCGCCGTGCGAAGCGGGCTGAAGTCGTGGAGCGTCGACGAGATCGCCGAATATCTCCAGAGCGGACGCAATGCCAAGAGCCACGCCGACGGGCTGATGGCCGAGGTCATCGTCAACTCGACCTCGAAGATGAGCGATGCCGACGTGCACGCCATGGCTGTCTACCTGAAGGGGCTGCCCCCGGGACCGAACGAGCCAGCGGTGACGCCGCCATCGGACGCCGAGATGAAGACGGGCCAGGCGGTCTATGCGAAGCTCTGCATTGCCTGCCATGAAGCCGACGGCTCCGGTGCGCCGCGCATCTACCCGCCGCTGCCCGGCAATGCGCTGCTGCAATCGGACAATCCGTCCTCCACGCTCCGCGTCATTCTCGACGGCGCCCACACCGTGACGACGCCGCGGGCCCCCAACACCGGCGAGATGCCGGGCTACGCCAAACAATTGTCGGACGAACAGATCGCAGCGGTGACGAACTACATCCGCAACTCCTGGGGCAATGCCGCGCCGCTGGTCACGGCGGCGCAGGTCGGGAAGGCGCGGAGCCAGGGGCCGTAGTTAGTCCCCTCTCCCCGCTTGCGGTAGGCTCTGTGCGGGCTGAAGTTTCCGCCTCGTCATGGCCGGGCTTGTCCCGGCCATCCATGCCCGTTCGCGCGGCAAGAACGTGGATACCCGGGACAAGCCTGGGCATGACGGAGTTTGTGGATGCGCAAATGCGATTAAGCAGCCGCGCGCAGGGAGAGGCGAAGAAGCACTACTTCTCGTCCCCCGTGAACACGAACTTCGGCATCTCCCATTTGTAGCGGACCGCGAGCAGGCGGAAGCTGATGCCGAGCACGAAGGTGAGAATGGTCCAGAGCTCGTCGTTGATCTTCAGCCCGAACGCGGTGGCGTAGAACAGGCCCGTCACCACCGAGACGCTGGCGTAAAGCTCGGAACGAAACAAGAGCGGCACGTCGTTGCAGAGGACATCGCGCAAGACGCCGCCGGCACAGCCCGTCACCATGCCGGAGACGATCACGATGGGCAGCGAGGCATCCATCTGCCAGGCGACGTCGCAGCCCGTCATGGTGAAGACCACAAGGCCGATCGCGTCGAGCACGATGAAGGCCAGCTTGAGCCGATGCACGAAGTGCGCGAACAGAATCGTAATGAAGGCCGCGCCGCCGCTGAGCGCGAGATAGACGGGGTTTTGCACCCAGCCGAGCGGATAGTGGCCGAGGAAGAGATCGCGCAGCGTACCGCCGCCAAGCGCCGTGATGCAGCCGAGGAAGCAGACGCCGAGCCAGTCCATGCTGCGCCGACCCGCGGCAAGCGCAGCCGTCATCCCCTGCGCCGCGACCGCGACGAGGGAAAGGATATGCAGCACGCTGTCGCTGGGTGGCAGGCTCCACATCGGATGTCATCCCGTTTCGAGAGCGGAACTTACGTCGAAGGTTCCAGGATGAACAAGTTTCATCCGGAATGAACAGGTTCCCGATTCCAGCGCGCGCGGCAACATGCGACGAAAGCATGAGATCCCCCGGAACCGAAATTCGCATCCCCGGGTTGTCTGGTCAGTCCATTCGAGGAGATCAAGCGATGGCCGATGACCGTTTTCCGAATGACCCCTATCGTCCCATCGGTGAGGATGAGTATCTTCGCGCCGCGCGACGAGACGCCGACCTCCAGGCGGACCCCGAGCTTGGCGAAGGCCCCGCCTCCAGCGGCAAGATCGCGCTGTTTGCGGTCGCAATCGCGGTGGTGCTCGGCGCAGTGTTCTACGGCTTGAACAATACCAGCGTGAACCAGGCCTCGACCGAACCGCCGGCGAAGACCGCACAGACGACACCTGCAAATCCGGCCGCGCCTCCGGGCATGCGCGACGTGACGCCGAAGAGCAACACTGCGCCCGGCGTGACCACGGGTGCGGCACCGAGCCAACCGGCTCCGCCAGCCCCGGCTCCGACCGCACCGTCTGACGCCGGCAAGGCGCAGTAACGCTGCAGAAATACAAAAACGGCGGGACGCTAACGTCCCGCCGTTTTTGTCATGTATCAGCCGAACATCTTGTTCAGCTCGCCGCCGGGATAGCCGCTCCCGAGCTCGGCAAACGTGCCCTTCTCCGCCATCTCTTTCGCCGCGCGCATGAAGCCGCCCCAGGCGACGCGAGCGAGCGAGCCGCCGACGCTGATCCGGCGCACGCCGAGATCGGCGGCCTCTTGCAGGGACAGGCCGGAGGCGCCGATCAGGAGATTGAACGGCCTAGGATGGACCGCCTTCACCACGGCCGAAATATCCTCGCGCGTCTTCAGTCCGGGCGCATAGAGGCAATCAGCACCGGCATCGGCGTAGGCCGTGAGCCGGTCGATGACGAGCTTGAGGTCGCTCACGCCCCACAGATAAGCCTCGCAGCGACCGACCAGCAGCGCGCCGCTGTCACCGACCGCCTTGCGCGCCGCCTTGATGCGCTCGACTGCGAGCGCGCGATCATAGAGCGGCTTGTCCTTGTCGCCGGTGGAATCCTCGATCGACAGCCCGGCAACACCGGTCCGCACGCCGCGTTCAACATTTTCCGCGACCTTGTCCGGCTCGACCGCGAAGCCGCCCTCGAAATCCGCATTCACGGGGATGTCGATGGCCGAGCACAATGCTGCCAGATGCTGACAGACATCGTCGACGGTGACGCGGTTGTCGGCGCGCCCGATCGTCCAGGCAAAGCCGGCGCTCGATGAGGCGATCGCCTTGAAGCCGAGATGTTGCAGGGCCTTGGCGCTGCCGACGTCGAACGGGTTGGGCAGGATGAAGCAGCCGCTCTCGTGCATCCTCCTGAATGTCGCGCGCTTGTCCGCGGTCGTAACGTGCATGTTTCTCTCCCTTGTTGGCCGCGCAGACATAGGCACCCATCCGGGGCAGCGCTAGTGTGCGCCCGGCAACCCCAGTGCAGCGCTAGTGCGCATCGTGCACGGCGCGGCTGTCCTTCGGCGCCTCGTCGCGATTCTGCATGCCGTAGTCGCGGACGACGCTGGCAATCCGCAGGCGATAATCGGCAAAGAAGCTTCCGCGGCCCTTGGCTTGCGCGCGACGATGCTCCATCGTCTTGCGCCAGGCCTCCACGGCCGCCTCATCGCGCCAGAACGAAACCGACAGCACCTTGCCCTTCTCGGTCAGGCTCTCGAAGCGCTCGACCGAAATGAAGCCATCGATGGTCTGGAGGATCGGCTTCAGATCGGCCGCGAGATCGAAATAATGCTGCCGGTGCTCCGGCTTCGGCCAGACCTCGAAGATCACGGCGATCATGGGGCGCCTCCTTCGTCTTGGTTTGCGCCTACAATACCACCTTGCGCAGGAACGTCCGCTCCTCCGCGAGAATAAACCTGTTCTCCTCGGCGAAGTGGAAGTTCGCCAACCCCTCGGCGTCCTGGCGCAGCCGCGCGCGATAGGCCTCGTAGGCGCCTAAGCTTTCGAAGGAGATCAGCGCAAAGGCGATGTTGTTGGTTCCCTCGTGCGGCATGAAATAGCCAATGAGATCGCCACCGCATTTCGGGATGATGGTGAGCCAGCGTTTCGAATAATCCTCGAACTGCGCGCGCTTGAAGGGATCGAGCTGGTAGCGGATGAAGACGGTGATGGACACGGTGGGTTCTCCTTTTTTCCGTCATTGCGAGCATCGCGACGCAATCAACCGTGCCGGCCCTCATCCTGAGGAGCGCGGAACGCGCGTCTCGAAGGATGAAGGCCCGGCCGGTGGCCTCGCCCTTCGAGACGCGCGCAAGGGCGCGCTCCTCAGGGTGAGGATCGGCTTTCCGATTTGTCCGTCACTCTTCGCTCGCAATAACGAGCTGGCCACAGCCTACGCCCTTGCCGCACACCAATGCTTCGGTTATCATCGAAGCATGAAAGCAGGACCTGACATTGCCATGGTCGCTTCGCTCGTCGGCGACCCCGCCCGCGCCAACATGCTCACCGCGCTGATGAACGGCCGCGCGCTCACCGCAAGCGAGCTCGCGCAGGAGGCCGGGATCACGCCGCAGACCGCGAGCTCACATCTTTCAAAGCTCGAGGCCGGCGGCCTGATCGAGCCGGAGAAGCAGGGCCGGCACCGCTACTACCGCCTCACCGACCCCGACGTCGCTGGCGTGCTCGAGGGACTTGCGGGACTTGCCGCCCGCGCCGGCCACATGCGCGTGCGCACCGGGCCGAAGGATCCGGCGCTGCGGCGGGCGCGCATCTGCTACGACCATCTCGCCGGCGACCTCGGCGTGCAGATGCTCGACTCCTTACGCGAGCGGCGCCTGGTGAAGCAGAAGAAGCAGGACATCGAGCTCACGGTCGAGGGCGAGCGCTTCCTCGCAAAGCATTTGCAGATCTCGCCCGACATGCTCACCCATCCGCGCCGGCCGGTCTGCAAGGCGTGCCTCGACTGGAGCGAGCGGCGGCATCATCTCGCCGGCACGCTCGGCGCGGCCATGATGAAGCGCTTCACCGAATTGAAATGGGCGGCTCGCGATGCCACGCCCGGCAGCCGCGTGGTGAATTTCACCCGCACCGGCGAGAAGCAGTTTGCCGCGCTGTTCGGCAACGGGCACGAGTAATCACGCAAATCGCGTGAACTCACACAATGGCGTGTGACCGTCCCCGCGCGACCAGCGCGGTACGCGCTTGCGCGGAGATTATGCTCAAACAATAAGCCAATGCGCGATGACGATTCACCCCACTCATCACGCTTTGGCCCTACCCTGTCGCTTCAAGCAGCATGAACGGCGTCGTTCATGCCGCATTCAGGTCATGATTGCCAATTTGGATCGCGCCGCTTCGGCATGTCGCCAAAATTTAACATGCCGAATCGTACCTTTTGATTCATTGTGCGCCGCAAGCGCGTGACCCAAGGACCGAAAAAGGGAGCTCAAATGAAGTATCTTCTTGCCGCCATTATGCTCGCCGGCGTTGTCGTCGGTTTCAGCGAAGCAGCCAGCGCCGCTGGCGGTTGCGGGCCCGGCTGGTATCGCGGCCCCTATGGCGGCTGCCGCCCGATGGGCCGTACGGTCATGGTAGCACCCGCACCTGTCGTCGTCGCTCCGGTCGTCGTCGCCCGTCCGCGCGTCTGTCCGTGGGGCTTCCGCTGGTGGGCCGGCCGCTGCCGCCCGGTCTGATCTGATTTTGGCGTAACAGCATGGCCGCGCGTTCCACCGCGCGGCCATCTTCTTTTTGAACGCCTGAAGTTTTCGTGGGCGCGAAAAAGGGGATCGCCACGCGATCCCCTTTCTGATTCGACTGGCAGCTTGCAGCACGCCCTACCAGTGACGCCAGTGGCGACGGTGCCAGCGATGGCGCCATCCCCAGTGACGGCGACGCCATCCCCAGTGACGATGATGCCAACCCCAGTGTCGCCGGCGCCAGCCCCAATGGCGGTGATGATGCCAGCCCCAATGATGACCGCCGCCGTGCCAGCGCACCTCCTCGGGCTTGAGCTGACCGGCCTCCTCGCTGCTGGTGACAGCGGGATGGATCTCGGGATTGCCGCGCGGCAGGTTGGCCGGGCCTTCGATGGGCTGAGGCGCCAGGGGCGCAGCTTGCGCCGCCGCCGTCAATGCAGCGGCACCGGCGGCAACACCGAATGCGAGTTTCAAAAAGTGGCGGCGCTCCATGATGTCTTCCTCTTCAATCAGCGTTGAATGATGCAAAGGAAGTTTCGCGAAATGAACTCAGGCTGAACCTTGCATTCAGGTAGGTTGCGCGAAACTGACACGCGCGCAGCCGGGAACGCACAACGGCGGTCATACTTTGTCCAAAGAAGGGATCGAACATTCCGAACAAAACAGGGGCACGTGGGGTCGTCCTGCATGGATCAAGTCCATCAGACCAAAGGAGACAGCCATGGCAACACAGGTAAAGCCGGTTCCCGAAGGATACCACACTGTCACGCCCTATCTCGTCGTCGAGGGCGCGGAGAAGGTCATCGGCTTCATGAAAGACGCCTTCGGTGCGCAGCCTTTGTTCGAGCCGATGATGCGGCCCGACGGCAAGGTGATGCATGCCGAGTTCAAAATAGGAAGTTCCATCGTGATGATTGCCGACTCCTCGGAGCGAGCACAGGCAACGTCCACGATGCTGTATCTCTACGTGCCCAACGTCGATACGGTCTATCAGAAGGCGGTCAAGGCTGGCGGCACCCCCTTGATGGAGCCAACGGACCAGTTCTATGGCGATCGCAGCGGCGGCGTGAAGGATCCGGCCGGCAACCAATGGCACATCGGCACCCACATCGAGGACGTATCGCCGGCTGAGCTGAAGAAGCGCGCAGAGGAAGTCATGAAGCGGCAGAACAAGGCGGCGTAGGCAGCGACTGGCTTCGTAGTCGTTTGTGAAGAACGTTTCTGAGCACCGTTTTTACGCAAGGTGTGGTTGCGATAGGCGGCGACAGAGTATCCATA